>MEWF01000011.1:13742-22227 GCA_001773255.1 candidate division WWE3 bacterium RIFOXYC2_FULL_42_13 | reverse complement strand
CTCGTTTTCCCGAGCATTTTCGGCGAAAGATCAATTCCGTGTACAATATTATCTTTGTCGACTTTTTTGAGGATTTTCGAAAATGTGTAGCCGAGACCCACAGCTACTTCTAAAACCTTATCATTAGGTTGTATCCGGGCTAACTCCAACGCCCTTGAATGATGCTTCCCCTCAATTATGTTTGCAAGTGAGTAGAAATAACTGGCAAAATCATAAATTTTTCTTATTTGGTTTACTTTCAGCGGGACTTCGATTACCCCGTTTTGAGTTTTTTGTTCTGTCATATATTTTCTGATAATTTATTAAGTGCTTCTTTCATCTTTTTTAGACAGGACACCGTAAGTAACAACCTCGCCATTTCAAAGAGGGCGGGAGCTCCTATCTTTCCCTAACCGAACACAAATTACCTTAATTTCCGGTTATTTAATCCTCCAAGAATGCTTTTAACGGTCTGATCCAGCTCTTCTGCTTTAATAAGAGCAATGCACGATATTTTACCGTCGGTTTCTCCGGTTACTACCGCCAATTTATCCCCGGCTTTAATCTGCGCCCTTTCCCTTATTTCTTTGGGTAAGACCATTTGTCCCCGTTCATCTATAGAAACAACCGCTTCTACTTTGCAGCAGCCTAAAATATTTTTATTTTGCATTGTCATAACTTTTACCCCCTTTTACATTCTGACTAGTCTGATAAATCAGAACGTGCTGATAAGATACGGGAGAAGTTAAAAATTGTCAAGCGTTTTTTTTTATAGACGTAAAAAGACGGTAGATCAAGAAAAACACCATCCAGGATGATATACTATATATATGCCCGAAATTAAAACCAAGGCGGTTTTAACCTGTCCAAAATGCGATTTCCGACAAGAGGCAGAAATGCCTACGGATGCCTGCCAATATTTCTATAAATGTGTTCACTGTGGTGCTCTGCTAAAACCCAAAGAGGGGGATTGTTGTGTTTTCTGTTCATATGCCGATACTAAGTGCCCTTCCAAATAATTAGAAAACCGGCAGTAACCCGGAATAATTGGGGGGGGGGTCACTTGGTCCGATCTACGGGTACTTATTAAGTAGTATGCTTATCGAAAGGCGGTGATAGTGTGTTAAATGCCAAAGCGTTTGCCAATGCAACAACAGTAGTGACGGCTGTTTTTTATGCAGCCTGCTGGTTCCTGTCTTCGTTCGCGCCGAATCTAATTTTCGGTATTGCGAAGGCGTGGATGCATAGTATCAACATAGAAAGTCTACGGGCGACAACAAGCATGTCTTTTGGGACTATCTTGTGGGGTCTTATTTCCATCAGCCTTCTGACTTGGGTAACAACGTACGCCGTTATACGGCTGTACAACAAGTGGGCGGGGAAATAATTCTCTAAATATTTGCCGCTTTTGTTGATAGCGTTATTTGTTTTAACTTTTCTCTTGTTAATTCTGCCCCTTACAGGGTTCTGGTTGTTGTTGCTACAGAGTACAATATACGCATGATAATAAAAAAGAAAAACATGGCTCAAATATTTTCAGGCAATACTTGACGGAAAGAAAAATTACGAACTTAGACTGGCCGACTGGGAGTGCAACGAAGGCGACACATTATTGCTTAAAGAGTGGGATCCCGAAACTAAAAACTACACCGGAAGAGAGGTATCGAAAAAAATAAAGTATGTCGCAAGATTTAAAATTAACGACCTATTCTGGCCGAGAGAAGATATTGAAAGATACGGTCTTCAGGTAATTTCACTTGAGTAAAATTTCCGGGTGACCGCGTTGTCTCTTCCGGTACTTGTGTTTGTTAACTCCGCACTTTTTTTATAAAATAATCGCGTGAAAGTATTAGTGATCTACGACTCAATGTACGGAAATACCAAAAAAGTTGCGGAGACCGTTGCTGAAAATCTTAAGCATTTTCATGGTGTAGAGCTGCTTGCAGTTACAGATTTGGATTCTAAAATTCTGTCCGACACTGATTTTTTGGTTGTCGGAACGCCCACTCAGGGAGGCAGACCAACGGAGAATATTCAGAAGTTTTTAGACCGGCTGGAAATGAACAGTCTACAGGGCACAAAAGTTGCGGCATTTGATACAAGATTTTCCGAACAAAATCAAAATTTCGCGCTGAGAACGCTTTTGAGAACCGTAGGTTACGCGGCTCCGCGTATTACTGATGCATTAAAAATAAAGGGTGGGGATCTTGTAGCACCCCCTGAAGGATTTATAGTTTCCAACAAAAAAGGACCGCTTGCCAACGGAGAGTTAGAGCGGGCGAAAACCTGGGCAATTTCTCTCGCAACACTATAAATAAGCGAGTCCCGTCGTTAAGATCGTTTCTTCTGCACATGATAAATACTGTTCACACCCTTTGAGTACTCTACTGAGAATTCCAATCCGTTATTTGTAAGTCTGGGGTTGATATTCTCCACATAAATTTCGTGCTGTGGAGCAATTACCTTTACACCGAATGCCCGGCTATAATCCTCGGCAATATTCTTACTCATACCTTCGGTGTCAGTAGAATCTCCTTCTTCCCCCGTAAGGCAGGACATAAGAATGATTGTCGCGTTGTCCGTAAAAAACTCGTGTCTTTCTGGATCAATACTCTGTAGATGCCCGGAGTGAACATTTCCCTCACTGCCGGGAAGACCGAATTCCATACTAAATCTGTCACCATGGGCGCCCAAGATTGCAAAGGACATTTCACCGTATGTGTCCGTAACTTTTTTTAAACGCCTCAATATACCTTTTCTACTATTTTCTTCGTATACCCTAAATGCATACGGGGTACGCAGTTTTTCAGAAAAGAATTTCAAGTGTTCATAAACGTTTGCATAGACATGCGAGTGTTGGTAGAAAGTACCGTTATAATCGGCGCCCGCGAGTAACATAACTCCGTACGGTGTATCCTTTTTTTCGTACTGCATGTCCTGCGCAAGAAGTATCTCTGCGGGGTATCTTCCAAAGTGATGAATACCGAATTCTTTAGTCAATCGTCCCGTAATACCCTCCGAAGCTTTTTCCAAGCCGTAAATGTGTTTGAGATTTAATGAAATGATATGAGACAACATGCCCCCTTCGCACCCCTGTATCCACGATGTTAGGTATTTATCGGTCATGTCACCTAATTGAAAGTTTTCCAGGTATTTATTAATCACGTAATGTCCAAAAAACGAGCTGTCCGGGTCCTCAAGTACAATACACTCGGAAAAGTATTCTAACCCTTTTCCAAGGAGATCTTGATCCATCAACAGGCTGTTTAAAAAATCGTCGAACTTAGCACTAATACCGTCAGGGGTGTTTTCTTGGGAGAAATAACTTCCGATAGTTTTTGTGTACCATTCCGGCACTCTACGTTCAAAACGCACTCTATCCAGCACATACTCCAATGCCTCTGCTTCGTGACCTTTTAAGATCGTGTCCGTCCAATTTTCACCCCCGAGTTCCGCACAGTCCAGACATATACCAATACCCAGTTTTCTTTTGAGTAAAGAATCATCTTCTATTAAAGCTTTAACGTAATTTGTGTTAGTTTTCACAATCTCGGCGAGCTTTAAAGAAACGGGACGAAAACCGGGATCATAAAACTGGATGTTGGGTTCTGACATTATTCGATGAATGGAATGAAGTGTGCTATAGGGATCGCCGGACGCCGCGCCGGCTTTCAAAATCTCCAAAGCCACGCCCGCCTCCTCAGTATTTTCTGAAAAAATCCGTGTTTCCCCGAAATTCAGAGCATGAACCCCCGCCATATCTTTATCGTCCGCAGCGTACCGTTTTAAAGCTTCTGCAGAATCTACTAAGATTCTGACGCGCGACTCTTCGAGCTCTTTACTGATAGATGGTTCCCAATATGCGAGCTGATCAAGTTTCTCAAGAAAATTTAACGCGAGTAGTAGGGTCTCGTAATGGTCGGGGTCACTCAAGGCGTAAACGACCATGCCCTCACTTTTCTTAAGTTCCTCCACAAAATAGGCACCTTCCTCCGCAGTATCAATGTGCATGGCCATATAAAGTTCCTCGATTTGTTGATGGTATTCCGAACGCTTACTTTCCTGATCTGCCGAATCAGAAGTGTTTTCGGTTGTGTCACTATCGTAAATTTGATCGACTTTTTCGGGATACATACTCTAAATAATTGTAGCTCAAAAGGGTAGCCACACACAGCCCAAATCGACTATTACACCCCATAGTTTCCCAAACCAAAAGTTCGTGTTAGAATACCGGTGTCCTAAAGATAATTCAAATCCCCCGGTTCTTCAAACAATAAGTTGACGAATTCGGAAGTATCACAAAAGGAGATGGCGATGGAAACTTGGTTAGTGGCTCTTATTAGCCTACTGATAGGATCGGTTGTCGGAGCAACAACCACCTACTTCTTTATGCTGAAGAATCCCAAAAAGCCTCCCATGAGCTACGATGAGTACAGGCGAATATTTCGCGACTCGAGAAACTCGACCTTGATCATCGGATCATTGAAAGCTATGGGTAAAGGTGACCTTTCTTATCCGCGTTGGAGGGATGTACTCAGGCTTTATAAAAACTCCGATGCGATTAGTCCAATCGAGTATTACGGGATCTGGATTATTGCCCGGAGATTTAAGAAAGAAAAAGAGGTTCTACAGAGGTTCCCCAACTGCCAGGAAATCTATAAGCGCATTATAAAAGGAGAACCTCCCAATAAAACACGGGAATAGCTTCTCCTGCCACAAGCACCTGTTTTCAAAAAACTCAGGTGCTTTTTTTATGCCCGGTCAGCCGACTAGAGCAAGCCATCTCACAACCCGGAACCTTCCTGAATTTTTCCTAAAATATACCGGGCCTTCTCGTTACCGGGATCCAACTCTAAAACTTTTCCCAGATAAAAAACCGCCCCCTCTATATTATTTCTATTAACTTCAATTTCCGACATATTAAAGTATGACTGCCACATGTCGGGATAGGTCTTCATGTTCTCAAGAAAATGTTCTTCCGCTTTTTCCGTCATTCCGAGCCTAAGGTAGCTTAATCCCAGGTTGTTTCGAGCCCCGGGGTAGTCTCCGTTTCTTAGTTTTAGGGCAATTTCAGATTCTTCGGCGGCCTTTTCAAAATCTTTGTTCTCGATGTAATAGTCGGCCAAAACTTTGTGCGCCCGGGGACTGTTTGGAACTTCTCGTGTTGTCGACACCCACAGTTTTTCGGGAGTGGACCATTCAACATTTCTGGTTACTACTTTTATAGAATACGGCACCAATATCACGGCGGTAATGAAAATAGCTAGGTGTTTGAACCCGAGCTTAGTCTCAAGCATCCCAAGAAGTACTGCCAATAACATACAAAATCCGATAGTGGCCAGATATAAGTACCTTTCGGCAAAGTAGCTCGAAATAAGCACGGGGCTGAAGGTAAGCGAAAGGGCTACCGGGATAAAAAGCAGAAGTCCCGATATCTCAGGTTTTCGTTTCCTCAGATAGTATGCCAAACCGAAAAAGGTCAGTGTAAAAATCCACATGAGCAAAAAACCTGCGTCCGTTATTACATCCCCCTCATGAAAGATCGAAAGGTCACGAGGAAAAATAAGAAGTCTGAAATTCGAGTAAAGTGTGTAAGGGAATCTAAAAAAATACGGCATCGCGAAGGCGACGTTCGCTTCGGAAGAACCGGACAGGTAAGAAACCCTATTACCGTACTGCCCGTATTTATAGAGAAAATTCACTGCCGTTAAGGGAACAAGAAACGCGACGTTTTTTAACGAACTACCGAAACTTTTCTTTTCCAGAATAAACCTGTCTATGATAAATATCAAAGGCACGAACGAAATAACAAAATTGCTCCCCACCACAAATATTCCGAAGGCGCCGGAAACGACTGAGCTTAACATGTAAATTTTTCTGCCTGAGCTTTTATAAAGGTAATAAAAGATTGCCATAATTAAAAAAACACCGGCCTCCGAAGAATAATTTGACGCCGATATCCAGGAAACAGCTTCGGTATTAACCGGAAACGCCGCGAATAAGAAAGCCGCCAAAGCACCTGTCTTTCTTCCAAACAACAACGTTCCCAAAATAAAAACCAGGAGCGAGTTTATTAAATGGTAAAAAATTGAAACTATATGAAGGGGCACCGGACTTAAACCGAAAAATTTGAAGGACAAAGCACACACCACGGCCTGCATTTTCATCGAACGGAAAGATGCAGTAAGATCTCTTACCTGCGGGTTGTCACGAAACCCCAAAATGTCATCGGCCACAAACTGTCCCTTTAAGGAATTGAAATATAAGACTGACACCAGAACCAAGAGTCCGAGTATTATCAACTTATTATTTTTTAGTATTGAAAATACTTCCGGAAGAGATTTAATTTTTTTCTCCGCACTATCCGGATGCACAGTCTCAATTATTTTGCCCACGTCTTTTCCGGATTTTTTAATGTAAGACAAAATTTCTTCCTGCGAAATTCCGGTCTTTTTTGAGAGTTCCTCAAGAGGTGTGTTTTTGTAAGCTCCTTTTAGGAATTTTTTCTGGCTTTTTGTAATTTTTGACATGTTTATGGGTCAGTGAACCTACACTTTTCTCAATTTACATCATTTTATTGGAAATTTGTACCCGATACCCCTTTGTGAAAACCGGGAAAAACTTGCCCTAAAATGCTATATTATTACCCAACTACCCGCGTCTATCAATAAATGGCGTGATTGAGCACTTTCACAATCAAAAGAGAGGAGGAAAGATGGTCGGAAAAGGTTCGTTGGGGCTGAGTGAAAGCCTGGCAGAGACTTATTTGGGCTGTCCCAAAAAGTATTGGTTTTCACATGTCAGGAAGCTGCCGGAAAAGACCGATTACCAACGGTTAATGGGCATAACTGTGCATCGGTTTATCGCAAAAATGCACTCCTCAAGACAGAATCCACTCTATTATCAAACTGTAGACAACGCAAGAAAGGCATGGTTTTGGACCTGGCGTTACACTCTTGAAAAAAACGGCCCGAATATGCTTGTTCACTCTAAAAAAGATGGGGAAGATTTCGGAGTGGCCGGGTGGATCTGCATAGACAACTATTGGAAACGGAACATCGACGAACCGGCACCGCTGCATGTTGAAAAAAGATATGAAATGCCGTTGTTCCCGATGGTGAAGTTTGCCGGGCGTCTTGATCAGATCAGGGCAATGCCTCTTGAAAAAATAGCTGATATCAGACCTGAATTGATCGTCAACGGACGATTAATAGAGGGGTACGATCCGGTGGCCATAATCGACCTAAAGACCGGGAAAGAATCGTACGACCCACGTAGATTCAACCCTGACATCACTGACCTCGCTTTGGCGGCCTATCAATTTGAACTGCACGAAAACCTTCAGATAACCGCGTATTGTTGGCTTTATTTTCAGGTGTACGGAAGGCTGCCCGTAGCTTTCTACTGGTATCACTTGAGAAGCGGTAAAGCCTTCATGACGTACAGAAACAAAAGCGATTTTCAAACGTTTCTGGAAATCATGAAATACGTAGCGAACGGTATTAAGGCAGAATCGTACCCCAAACACCCCACACCACGTTGCCGAAAATGCGACTACTTTCAAGAATGCGCCGCACTTAGACCTGACCGTCCGCTCATGATCACAGAACCAAGCGACGGGATAAATTTAGGCGGTGAGATTACAGTTTGGCCCCAAACATCGCCTGTGAAGACCCGTCAGCTACGACTCAAATTTCCGTCCGCGAACGACAATTAAAAGGAAGGTGAGTAACTTTTATGTAAGGCGCCCCAGATGAGAATATTTCTTATCTCCGGTGCCTTTTTTTATTGGGGAAGCAGTTGATATACTATTTAAACCAGGGGGTGATTTTCAATGAAAGGTTTCTTAAATTTTATTAGAGAACAAGGTGTTGTGGGTTTGGCTGTCGGATTTATTTTAGGCGGCGCGGTGTCCAAATTAGTTGCATCTTTGGTAGGGGATATTATCAGTCCTTTGCTGGCACTGGCATTAAAAAATATCGAGAACCTTCAGGGCGCTTATCTTCAGGTGGGCTCGGCAAAAATAATGTGGGGCAGCTTTTTGAATGTCCTGATAGATTTCGTTGTAGTAGCATTCGTAGTGTATTTAGCTATAAAACTTCTAAAATTGGATAAACTGGATAAGAAAAAGGCTTAATTTTGACTTTGGCCGGGCGTTTATTTTTCTATTTGCCGTTAGACGCCGCCCAGAATTCAAGCGCCACAAAAGATACGTATATCATCACAAGAACGATGCCCTCTTTTCTTGAGATCGTGTTTTTTGACCTCGCAAAGAAATAGAAACAGACCAGGGCGATAAGAATAAATATCAGGCTCTGTAGAAAATTATTTGTGAGGGTGACCGTGCCTCCGTTCATGAATACCAGTCCTCCGAATATCAGAGTATTCGCAGACGCCGAACCTATGTAATCTCCGAAAGCCACGTCTTTCTTGTTTTGTCTTATACCCCTTAAAGCAAGAAAAAATTCAGGAAGGTTCGTGCCGATGGATAACACCACAATGCTCA
>MEWF01000011.1:13459-13714 GCA_001773255.1 candidate division WWE3 bacterium RIFOXYC2_FULL_42_13 | reverse complement strand
GGAGAATGCTATCGTTTCCCTTACTATGTACTCACTTCCAAAAAAAACTATAACCAATCCGGCCAATATTTTTAATATATTTTGGATGTGTGTTTTCCCGTCGGTCTTTAGCGAAGCTTGAATGGTCTCAACTTTCTCTATAAGATTTTGCTTTCGTTGAACAATGTATAAAGTCGAGATGTAGAGAAGGATCATAAGTACCGCTTCGAACATTCCAACCTTTTTATCGGCCACCAACAATGCCGGTGCAACACA
>MEWF01000011.1:7057-13368 GCA_001773255.1 candidate division WWE3 bacterium RIFOXYC2_FULL_42_13 | reverse complement strand
AGAAAAATGACCACTATTCCGCCAAGGAGGTTGCCCACAAAAATCTGGGGGTCGCGTTCAACTACCGACGTCACACCTACCGCGATCTCCGGTATCGAGGTCAGCAGGCCGAGCACAAAAAATGATAGAGCAAAGGTTGAGATCTTTAGTACTTTTGAGGCTTTTTCAACTGCTGAAATTATCAAACCCGAACCCAGCCACAATACAAAGAACATGAAGAAGTACACTAACGCGCGGAGCAGGATTACCATTAATTAATTATCCAGTATAAATTTTTTAATTCAACATTGGGTAGGACCGTTAAGGCAGGAACGTTCTTAAGAGACTGCCCCCATAAGCAAACATCAGCGCGCCGATAAAGTTCGCGATTAACGCGGTCCACGTATATTTCCAGAGCGAAACCTTGTACATGCCTCCGATCACACTCACTATTTTTCCTCCGTACCCCGGTAAAAATCTTCCGAATATTAAAAACATCGTCGAATTTACGGGAAATTTTTTCTTTATTATCGGAATGGTGAAAGTCTTACCTTTTGTACCCGTAACGTCCCTGACTTTTAAACCCAGGAAATATTCCACCAACGCGGCAATCGTGTTTCCCACCGTAGCCAAGATAGTTCCGATCAATGTGCCAAAAACCAGACCGTTAACAATGGTGAGTGAGTCTGTAGGTACGGGTGTAACGCTGAACACACCGTACAGACCGACGCTTATTAACGGTCCCAGTAATCCCGTTGATTTAAGGAGAAATTCCAGGTTGTTGAAATATCTTAAGGCCAAAACCACGATAATACCGGAAATCAGGACACCCACGATCGTCCAACTCGCAGTCTTTTTTTCTTCATCCATATGGAAAATTATACTTCATTTAGACCCTGTTGAAGAACCAGGCGAAAATTTTGATATACTCAGGACAAGTCCCGATATTTAACAAATAACGCATGAACAATAAAAAGGTCTTTATCATCGCCCTTACACTAATTACCGCCGCGGGAATATTTTTCCGGTTGTGGCACATAGAATTCGGCCTCCCCCACAGCTTTTACGCAGACGAGCCCGAAATAGCAGAACTTGCCATAAAATATACCTACGAACTTAAGTCGATAGTAAGCGAAGGTGACTACTATAAATTGATTCCCATATCCTATGTTTATGGAACGTTTCCTTCATACCTTTTTACGTTTTTCACAATGGGTTTCAGCAAAATATCAAATGTTATTGGAACGCCGGCAACCAAATATGAACTTTACGTAGCCATGAGAGTCTTCAACGCGCTATTAAGTTTTTTGATAGCTCCGGTCATAGCTTTTATATTTTATAAACAAACAAAGAGAAGGTGGTCGACAATCATTCTGTATTTTCTGCTCGCATTAAACTGGAAATTGATAGTACACGCTCATTACATTAACGCCGATATAATATTAGCTTTACTAATTTCGTTGTCTTTTCTCACTTCCCTCCTCTATGTCGAAAAAGAGAAAAACGATAAGGCGCTTACCATAATAACGGGCGTGCTTATAGGCCTGGCCGTCGGTACAAAAATCACTTCTCTGATCGCACTTCCGCTCTACATTTGGATATTTTATAAAAAGGGACAGTTTAGGAATGTGGCGGTTCTCCTTCTTATGGCCTTGGGCACGTTTATTTTGTCGAACCCCTTCTCTATTATTTTCGCGCATGATTTTGTTTACAGAATTTACGAAATGGTCTTCAAAGAAGGCGGATTGGTATTCGACTCAGTAGATTATGGATATCTAAAATATATTTATGCACTACGTCTTATGGCTTCCGGAGCTATAGTGCTTTTGTCACTTGTCGGAATTTTCTCAAAGAAAAAGAATAAATTTGATTTTTTTCTTGTACTCAATATTGTCGTTTACCTGATTTTTTTCTCCATACAATCAAGAAGAGTTGACCGCTGGCTTCTTCCCGTATTACCTGCGGTTTTGTATTTTTCGGTATGGGGGATGGAAAAACTTGAGTCAAGAGTTGGACGGTTTATGTCTTACTTTTTTATTATCGTGGCGTTGGGATACTACCTATATTTTCCATCGGCTCTACTAACACAATTCCGGAGGTGGACACCCAAATCCGAAGCCTACCTGTGGATGAGAGAAAACACCCCGCCTCTTTCAACAAAGCTTGTCTACACCGAGGAAGGATTGGATCCCATGAATAAATTGCCCGAGGCAAAAGTTTATCAATATGAGGTTTATTCTTCGAAAAATGCACAGCTTTTCTATCCCAAAGATCCTTCCTATTACGATTACGTTGTAGTGTCATCGAGACCTATGGAAAACCACAGCCGTCCGGAAGTCAAAGAAACGTATCCCGAATATTACTTAAGGTGGAACGGTTTCGTCAGGACTTTAAACACTCCGGAGAAGTTTGAACTCGCTAAGGATTTCTCTTTGTCAAAACCGAACTTAATTCCGTTGTCGGACGTGTTCATATACAGGAATTTGGATAAAAAGCCTCTGCCTGTTTCCGGGGTAATTCCCTTTTTACAGACTAAAGATAATCTCTGAGACGCTTACTCCTCGAAGGATGTCTGAGTTTCCTTAAAGCCTTGGCCTCTATTTGTCGAATTCTTTCGCGGGTGACACCGAACTCTTTGCCAACTTCCTCTAATGTGCGGGTACGCCCATCTTTTAACCCGAACCTCAGTTCCAAAACTTTTCTTTCTCTCGGATTTAAGGACTGCAAAACTTCATCTATGTGTCCTTTCAATAATTCCCGGCTGGCCGCCTCAAAAGGAGACAATGTTGTTTCGTCTTCAATAAATTCTTTTAATCTGGTATCTTCCTCTTTTCCCACCGGTGTTTCTAGAGATGTAACATCCTGAGCGATTTTTACGATATCGTGG
This sequence comes from candidate division WWE3 bacterium RIFOXYC2_FULL_42_13, assembly GCA_001773255.1. Lineage (GTDB taxonomy): Bacteria > Patescibacteriota > WWE3 > UBA101185 > UBA10185 > UBA8498. The sequence goes on along the minus strand of MEWF01000011.1, from coordinate 10,502 downwards.
GCTTTCTCCGGCTCTATTCCCATAACCTTGGCTACTTCTTCTGGGGTCGGTGTCCTTTCAAATTTTTGTTCTAGCTCGCGTTCGATTTTTTTATACTTGTGAATTGTTTCTACCATGTGAACGGGAACACGTATCGTTTTGGCCTGGTCGGCAATTGCTCTGGTAATGGCCTGTCTGATCCACCACGTCGCGTAGGTGGAGAATTTAAATCCCCGGCGCCAGTCGAATTTGTCGACGGCCTTCATTAACCCCATGTTTCCTTCCTGAATAAGGTCTAAGAACTGCAAGCCACGCCCCATGTGTTTTTTGGCAATCGAAACAACAAGACGAGTATTGGCTTTTATTAGCATTTCATGTGCACGAGCTCCTTCTCTGTCGTTTGTACCGTGGGAAAATGCTTCAATCTCCTTCACTTCCCTCTCTTTAAGACCCATTTCCTTAGAAATATCCTTAGGGCTCGGTTTCTTATTTCCGGCATGCTGCATCTCTTTAATCATTTTTTTGTATCTTATAACCTCGGCTTTTTTCGCCAAATCCACTTCTTCAACCGATGTAAGTAAACTGTAGTTACCTATTTCTCTCAGATACATCCTTACCGGGTCGGAGCTCACTGTCTTATCAAGTTTTATCTGTGAAAGATCAATATCTTCAAATTTGTGAATTTTCTCGGCTTCTTTTTCGGAAGTCACATCAAAAACGTCGACTCCGGCATCGACTAGTTTCTCGTAAAGGAAATCAAGTGTCTCAAGCTCTTCTTCAGCTTGGGGAAATAACTCAAGTATGTTGTCCAGTGTCAGAAATCCTTGTTTTTTTCCTTTAGTTACGATACGGGAAATGACTGCGTCACTTATTGCGCCTTTGCCTTTTTTTTCTTCAGGCTCTTTAGATTTTTTTACCATGTTTAATAATTAGGAAAATTTATACTTTATAGGAACAATTTCTTAAGTTTTTCTACTTTTTTCGTTAGTTTTAGAACCAGATCCCAATCTTTTTCCAGTTCTGCAACTTTAATCTTCTCCGTCAAGGCTTTCACTGCTCTTTTAGCAGAATCTTTTTTAATACGTTTAAAGACACTATCAATCTCCCTCTCAAGTATTTGAGGGGAATCGACCTCAATAATACCATCAAAATCCCAAAGGTAAAGTTCCGAAATGTTGTCATGATAGCCTTCTTCGGCTTTTTTTATGACTTGTTTAATGTTGAACGATTTCCTGTCTTCTTTTAAGTAGGCGACTAAGGCCTTATGTATGTTAACCACTATAGGGTTTATGAAATCCTCAACGTCCATTTTATACGCGTATTCACGCATTATGTCAATATCCGCCTTTAATAACAGAGCAAGAAAGTAGCCCTCGGGGTTGTCCCTTGATAGTAGGGGCAGTTTTTGTTCGTCTTCTGCGGAACCGCTGTAGTCGCCTAAAGAACCACCTTTGAACATTGTGACTACAGTGTCTTCGGAAAGCCCGAGTTCCGTTGCCAACATCTTGGAATAGTGATCCACTATAACCGGGTTATTTATTTTTGAAAAAACAGGGACGAGTGCTTCTAGAATAAGCTTTTTCTCCAAAGCGGACTCTTTGCTATTCGCCTTAAGCGTGCTAGATATGTAAAAATCGTAAACATCGACCGCGTCACGTATAGCTATCTTGGCTTTTTCCGGGTCGGCCTTAAGAACCTCATCCAGATCTTTATGGGGTGAGGGGATTATAGCCACTTTTATATTGAACCCCATTCTTTCAGCTATCTCTACCGCGCGGTAAACGGCATGCACCCCGGCCGAATCGGCGTCGAAACAAAACGTCAGGTCGTTGGTGTATCTTTGCAGGATCTTGAGCTGGGCCTCTGCTAAAGCGGTCCCTGACGAAGCCACAATGTTTTTTATTCCTTCCTGATACGCACTGATAACATCCATCTGGCCCTCCACTATAACGGCGCCGTGCTTTTTAATGTCTATTTTGGCGTTAACCAGATTAAACAAAAATGTACCTTTATGAAATGCCGCAGTTTCAGACGTATTCAGGTACTTCGGCTCACGGTCCAATATAGTTCTGCCGTTAAAACCGACGATATTCCCATCTATTCCCTTGAAGGGAAAAACTACTCTCCCGCGGAACTTATCGATGTAACCTTCGCCTGAGCTTTTTTCGGAAATTACTCCCGCATCCAGCATTTCGTTCTCATGAATACCCTGCTTTTTGAGAAATTTATGTAGAGAGTCCCAGGTGTCCGGAGCATAACCCATCTGAAAAAAATCGATTGTCTCGGGGGTCAGTTTTCTTTTCTGCGTTAAATATTCAAGGCCGATCTTTCCCTGAGGGTGTTTGGTCAATATGTAGTGATAATACTTAGCCGACAGGCTGTTTATCTGGTAAAGTTCCTTCCTTTTGGCTGACTCGGGGTCGTAATCCTTTTTTTCCAGTTTTATTCCTGCTTTAACGGCCAACTGTTCGAGTGCAGCCGAGAATTCAATGCCTTCTATTTTTTCGACAAATTTAAAAATGTCGCCCGCTTCACCGCAACCGAAACACTTAAAAATCTGAAGCTCGGGGGAAACCATAAAAGACGGTGTATTTTCTGAATGGAAGGGACAAATACCTTTATAGTTTCGCCCCGCTTTTTTCAAACTGACATACGAGCCTATAAGGTCGACAATGTCTATTTTCTGCTTGATCTCGTTAATCGTGTCCATTGTTCTTTGTATAGCATACCTCGGTTCAAATCACAAACAAAACCCAAAAAAGGTTTTTGTAGTGGCATATAAACGGCATTTTAAGCTTTGTGTTATCGTCCTATAGTACTTTACCAAACGACTATGGGGTGTTATAATGTCGGAGCTTCTAATGAAGCCGAAATCATCGGCACTTTGAAAATCCCTATATCAGGAGGAAAAGGTGAGAACTTTTGTTCGTTTGTTTGTAGCCCTGTGTTTATTTGCAGTACTTGGTGCTGCCGCTTTATCTGCCAACGCGCAGGAAGGCGAAACGAAAGTCATTGAGGTGAAAGAAAGCAGCCTCAGAGACCGTGGGTGTGACGGTTCGGTCTGGGAGTTTATTATTAACCAGGTCGACCCGCCCGAGTCAGCCCCTGCCAGTATCACAGTGACCTGGAAAAATGGGGTTACGGAGGTCGTAAACAAATATAAGACTTCCGGCGGAGCTATTCACTACCAAACTTCGTCGAATCTTGATTCGACGATTGAAAATGCGGTAACCAACATATACACCGAATGGACGGGACAGTTTGTATTGTCTCACGGACCCTGTGGTTCGGAAGACACTCCCACACCTACAACTGTGGTGACAACAAGTGTCCCTACTACAGAGACACCAACTGAAACGGCTACAGTCACAAAAACCCCGACGGAGACTTTAACACCTACCGAACCCGTTACTCCGACGGAGACCGAAACGGTTACCATTACCCCGTCAGAAACCCCGACGGGAAC
>MEWF01000011.1:0-7000 GCA_001773255.1 candidate division WWE3 bacterium RIFOXYC2_FULL_42_13 | reverse complement strand
CCCGCCGATCCCACACCCACAGAACCATCTTTGGGAGGGGAAGTACCGGAACGCGCCAATATTAATATTTGGCCCTACATTCTGGTGTTCGTCGCGGGGGCGGTAATCGTACTCAAAAAAATACTGTAAGACCTTATCGGAGAGGCGTTAAGCGCAAATCTATCTTCTTAGCGCCTCTCCAACATCTATCAGAAGGAGGTTCCAATGAAAAAATTGGGCCTGGCAGTGTTTTTGATTTTAGCTGTGCTGTCGCTTGATCTTGCATCCGGCAAGACAGACATACCACGTATTGCGAAACCTGCTGTGATAGCAACAGAAAATCTTGAGATACCCGGTAATACTCCCGTACCTCAGACAATTATTGCTACCGAACAACCCGTAGTGACCCCCACATCAACTCTACCCCCGAAAAAAGAGGTAAATCCTTACATCTTCCGGGCGGGAGACAACGGCACAATAGATCTTTCTATAGGTGCTGTTACCATACGGTTCGAAAGTGGCGGGTTTGAGGGTATTGAAATTTCGGCCCAGCTAATTAGTCCTATAAATCTTGGGGGTTACGCAAGTACCTCCGAAGGTTTGGAGGTAGGAAATGGGGTCGGCGTTTCCAGGGTAGAAAATTATGGAAACATTTCGCTCGGACTGCACTCGGGATTTCATCTCGACCTGCCGCTGGAAGTAGAAGCCCTTCGATATTTTTTGGAGAAATTGGGGAAAACTTCCGAAGGAGCTATCTTTAAAAAACTTCAACAAGCCGTAGGAAGTAGAGGAAAGCTCTACTCAGACGGAGCCGTGCTCGAAGTCGAGGTTATAGCAGCAATTCGGATGGACCACGATGCGGCCGAAGAAATACGACTAAATCCGGAGCAAGTACTGGATATAATTACAAGCGGTAATTACGAATCGTTAGGAAATGCAGAAGCTTTCGAAACCGTAAAAAACAACGGACACGAAATTTTAATAAACTTCTGTGGATGGGGACCAAATCAGGAACCTACCTACTATCGCTACGTAATTCTGCTAAACGTTCTTGAAACGTCACAGACGCCCTTGCATATCAATTAGATATGTTGAGGGCGTTTTTTGTGCTTGTTTTTGAAATAAATAGAAAGTTGATGATTAATGTATGGGGTTCGATCATGCGTTCTCGCCTGCCGAAAGCATGGCGGAGGGAGAGGGGTTCGGTCACCGGTTCGTGTCTGCTGACGCGCCCGTCGACCCCGGCTCGGCACCGTCGTGCCTGCGCCTTTCGAACCTACGCGCTTCTTCAAGAAAAATGTCCGCAAATCCTGCGGACTTTCGGCCATTTTCCTGGCGGAGGGAGAGGGGTTCGAACCCTCGTGCCGCTTTCGCGACGCGTCGCTTTCCAAGCGAGCCGATTAGACCACTCTCGCATCCCTCCAAAGCCACAAACAGCAATGATTTTAACACAAACTTGAACTGTCCTGTCCTATAAGGACTGTCCTATAAATACTTATCAAGTTTTTTGTTGCGGAGCTCGTCCTGAATATCCTTGATTTTGTCAGTTTTATCTTTGGGCACTATCAACAGCGTATCCTCAGTATCTACCACCACCATATCTTTTAGTCCGAACACCGCGATCAATTTATCGGGGTTATCGCTTTTAATCAACGAACTTTTTGAATCCAACGCGATTACATTTCCCTCTTTATAAACCTGATCTTTACGTGCAACATATTCGTAAAGGGAATTCCAGGTTCCGATATCTACCCAGTTATAGTTTAACTGCAATATCAGTGCGTCTTTGAACAAGTGCCTCGTCACAATTTCGGTCGCCCCTGCCTCCATTCCCTGATAAACCGCTGCGACTCCATCAAGACTGTTTGTTTCACTTATAATTTTTCTGATCTGCATCAAAGCTGAATACCAATCGGGTTTATATCTTTCGTAAGCCTCGAGTAGCATCTGCGGATACCAGCAGTTATGGTTACTGTGTTTCACAACGTTAAAATTTTCAATCAATTCTTTGGTTTCGGCATAGTTTGAGCGGCGGTCTACAAATTCTTTCGCTTCGTACACATCAACGTTTCCATACGAGTGAATTTTCCTACCCAGCTTTAGGTAATCCACCCCAAGGTCAGGATAAGTTACGGCAATTCCTCCTGAAATAAACCTTTTATGCTCTTTCACAAGCTTTTCAGCAGTTTCTATTAGGAGTAGATAATTGTTTTCGGGAATTCTCACGCAGTCAGACTGAACTATCATAAAAGGTTCGTCCGGAAATTTAACATCGAGGTAAACAGTTGCTAGTCCGTCCGCGGGACCTCTGTTTTTAGGAGAGTCCGGTTCCAAAATATAATTTTCCAACGGTATTTGTGGAACTTGTTCCTGCGCGATTTTTACATACCGTTCTTTTGTGGAAATAAGTATGTCGGACGCGGGATATTTACGGAGTAGGGTTTTTACGTTGTACGAAAACAGGGACTCTCCGCTCAAAATTTTCTGAAATTGTTTGGGGTTGTTTTCTCTACTGTATGGCCATAGCTTTGTGCCCTGGCCGCCGGCGCTGACGATAAACTTCATGATTTATTATAACAAGTCGGCGGGCCCGGCGGGAAAGGTTGGAAATAATGGGGCGTATCCCTATAATTAAATGGTGGGGGATCAAAAAACAACTGAGGAACAACTTCAGGATGCTTACGACAAATTTCTAATAAAAATGCTTGCCTTAAAACTGGCAAAATTAGAAATAATAAGAAAATACAGAGAAAAAGTTGACGTTGCAAAACTGGCCAATATAAACGAGGCTCTCATCAGGAGATACTCAAAATGACAAATACTCCCAGAGTCCCGATAATCCCCCAGCTGCCTGAAAGCATTCCACATATACCGGGCATCGAAAAAGCTGCCGAAAACAGCGGTGAGATAATTGAGAAAACATCAGGAGAAGCTAAGGAGGCTGCAGAAAGGACCGTTATCTACGGGGAAGTTTTAAAAACTAAGCTTGAGAGCGAACTGCCTCAAAACGATATCGAGGGCATGGAGAAAGAAATTGCCGATGTAAATAGGAGAGCCGAGAAATCCTACGCAGAACTTCAGGAGGATATAAAGAATGTTGCTCAGCAAAACGGCCCGACCGAGAGCAGTGCAGCTAAGGAACCTAAACTGAATTCTTCTGCTGAAACACCAACCGAATCTATTAAGGCCGAAGTTGTCTTTAATAACGGAGAGTGGCTTATTGATGATATAGACGATGAAACAAAAAAATGGTTAAACAGCCACAACTACGGGGCGTTTTCAGAAGAATTTACAAGTGAAGAAAAACAAAAAGCACAGGATTACGCCAAAGGGGTGTACGAAAATGCTGCACAAAAAGCACGGGCGGGAAAACATAACGCCGACGAAAACCCACTCGAAGCTTTGAAAAAAATTGAAAGTAACGGGGATGACAGCGAGAGTATGCGGCTGCTCATAAGGATAGCGGTAAGAGTCGGAATAAAAATCGCTACAATAATAGCTCAAAACATCTCTAAGGATAAAGATGTCCCGAAAGAATTACGTATTGCCGCGGGAATATTTGCGGATTCTCTGGGGGTAGTCGACCAGATTGTTGCGGGAGAAGAGCACACAAATCTGGGTCAAGATATTTCCAGGTATATTAAAGAAAGAAATGCCGCTAAGTTAAGTGAGCATGGTGAATAATAGATAAAAGTTAGTGAGAGAAGACAAAAGTATCACCAACTTAACACCGACCGAAAGTTCTTTATTCTTTAGTGAATATTCTGAAACCAGCGTGATAAATAAATAAGGCAAAAAATCCAAAGAGTATCTATACCCGAACTGGATCCAACCTATACCAAAATATAATAAAATAGGAATCATGATTATAAAAGAGGTCAGCAGCAAAAGTATGGATTCTTTTTTCCTGTACGCCAAAGTAAACAGTAAAAAAAATACCGGGGAGGTGATAAAAATACTCATTCCCCATAAATCGGCTTCTACAAAAGGAAATTTCAGTACCTTGGAAACACCGTCGGCAAGAACCGGTTTTGGAGCGTTGAGAAACAGATAATAAATGTTGCCCGGTACATGTTTCAAGCTAAATATTCCGTAATTACGGGCTGTCTGGTGAAACGGGGGAAGAAAATTTTGTATATACCCAAGCTCTTTCCATGTTCCATATCTCGCATAGTTATAAAAAATCATAACGATAAAAGCACCGAGAACAGGCGCTAGCAATAAAATAAACTTCTTTATTAGGACCCGGTCAATCTTAGGGCGAAAGTTATTTTCCGATAACAGTAAAAATATGTAAAAAAAGATACCCAGGGCAGCGGTGAATCTCGTTAATAAAATCAAACCGTATATTATCCCAACGTAACCCATTGAATATCCTTTCTTGTATAACAAAAAAGCAAGGAACGTTAGAAACACGGAAACTGTAGAAGCAAAATACCAGCTCGAGGGCAAAGAAAGAACTCCGATAAAACATGTAGAAAAAATAAAAGAGTAGACCCAAAAAGTCACATCTTTTTTTGAACTGTACATTACAAGAATTTTGCCGAGGATCCACACTAAAAATGCAGTGATGATTATCTGGACAAACCCTTGTATAGAAGCCACTCCCAGCAATCTCAAAATTAATGTTGGGAGCATCAGAAAAACCGCAGGAAACGGGGGGTTAGGCCAATAATAGTTTCCGTTATGAAAAATCATATCGGTAAAATGTGGGGGCATGCTAACAAAATCCAGGTGTCCCCTTAAAAAAGATTCAGCAAGAAAAACGTACTGCTGATTTCCCGTTGAAATAAGGTTCAAGACAATTACCGTAACACCTAACAATACAAAAAGCAGTTTCATCGTCAAATCAAGTACTTTAGACAAATTCAACATAATACAATATCATACTACAGTATGATCAGTTACTTCGGCGAATACCTTAAGGTTGCTCCATTTTCTCACGCCCTGTGGAGGGCAACTGAAGCAGAGATAATATCCGGCCTGGAAATAAAAAAACCGGTTCTCGACATAGGTTGCGGTTTCGGTGAGTTCGGGGGAATTTTTTATAAAACCTGCGTGGAAATAGGTTTGGATAAATCAAAAAAAGACCTTGATATAGCAAAAAACAGAGGGGTTTATGAAAAACTTGTTTTTGCAGATGCGGTTGAACTGCCCCTCGAAAATAATACCTTCTCTACCTGCGTCTCCGTAAGTACCCTGGAACACATAAACGGGGCGGATAAGGTTATAAAAGAAGTTCATAGAGTTTTAAAGAATGACGGCGTGTTTATATTCACAGTCCCGACAAAAGAAATAAACAACAGACTGTGGGGACAAAAAATTCTAAGAAAAGTCGGTCTGAAAAAACTTGCTGACAAGTATATAAAAACCTACCATAAAGTATTTAAACACGAAACCATAGTGACCAAGGAACAATGGGAAAGGTGGCTACAAGAGGCCGGGTTTAAAAAAATCCAAGTAATAAACACTCTTTCTGATAAACATCTTTTAGCTTTTGAAACTTTTCTGATTACCGGAGGCTCTTCTCAAATCCTAAGAAAAATTACAGGCAAAAGATTAGTGTGGAATAACCCGGTTAGAACAAAGCTCATGACTAGGTTATACGATCTTATAAGAGACAAAAATGCAAACATGCTCAATGCGTCGAATGTTGTTTTTATAGCGATGAAATGAACAGCTGCGATATTTGTAAAAAAGGCGCCCTTAGAAAAATAGCTCTAAACGGCTTCTCCGTTCTAAAATGTAGGACCTGCAGTTTTGGAAGACTTGAAATTTTACCTGATGTAGAATCTGCAAATAAAATTTACGGCACTGAATATTTTGATGAAAAAAGTGAACCGGATCACTTGAAAGATTCAAAAAAGAAATACTTATTTGTTAAAAACTACTTAGAAGGTAACAACACAATTCTGGACTTCGGTTGCGGTACGGGAAATTTTCTTCTTGCCGCTAAAGCCGACGGACACTATATTTATGGGCACGATATTTCACAGCATGCCGCGCAGGTTGCGTCAAAAAGATTGAACGCTAACGTAACCTCCGGTCCTGTCTCAGAAGAAACTTTTAATGAAGGACAGTTTGACTGCATAACCTGTTTCGACGTTATAGAGCATCTTCCGGACTACAGGGACAAAATAAGGCTTTTCCAGAGATGGTTAAAACCGGAGGGACTCCTCTTTATTACCACGCCGAATATTAACAGCTGGGACGCTGCGGTTCTTGGAAAACGTTGGTACGGTTTTAAAAAATATCCTGAGCACGTCGTCTATTTTTCTCCTAAATCCATGATGGAACTACTTAAATCCGAAGGTTTTGATATTCAAAAAATAAAGGTTTGGGGATTTGTTCGCTCGTTTAAATACATTGTCGAACATTTATTTCAACACGGCTGGATGAGAAAAATTCTTATGCGAACTATAGATAAACTAGGACTTGATTTAGCTGAACTTTACCTGCCTATGGTGGACATGCTTGTCGTTGCAAAAAAACATTAAGGACTACTTCGCCATGGCGTGTTTTCTAAGACTTTCCGGCATTTTTTCTATAGCGTACCTCAAAGCTGTGCGGGGCATATCATCTTTGTGCCGCAACACATAATCCAACACTTCTTTTTGGTGTAGACGACTTGCTTCCTTTAACATCCATCCATAGCCCTTTTGAACCATATCGTCCTTGTCCAACAACAAAATGTCTGCGATCTCAAAGATGTCCTTCAAAAATTTTCCTTCTTTTGCCGGAATTATTAAACTTACGGCTGCCGCCCTGCGAAGCCAAAGATTTTTATTTTTCGCCCAAACTTTAAGCTTACTTACATACTTCGGATATTTTGCTATAAAGGCGCCCACAGTATGGTTGCAAAAAGTGTCGCACTCTGCCCAATTGTCGATGTATTTATCGATCCACCGTTCGTAGAAGGAAAAGTCGCTTTCGGCACAATCGTTTTTCCGATGTATCCAATCCGCAGCAATCCAAGACTCCTCACAATATCCTGATTTAAAAAGATCTTCCGCTGTTGAAA
>MEWF01000010.1:39820-48066 GCA_001773255.1 candidate division WWE3 bacterium RIFOXYC2_FULL_42_13 | reverse complement strand
CTGGGTTACCAGTTGTTTGTCCACGGAAGAAAAGAGCGGTAGTGGTAGAATAACGGTACTTATGGACAAGAAAAAGGTATTAATTACAACCGCAATTGATTACACAAATGATGTCATACATATCGGCCATGCCTACCAGAAAATATTGGCTGATTGTCTTGCCCGTTACTACCGCGGTTTATTAGGCAAGGAAAACGTTTACTTTTTGACGGGTACCGACGAGTATGGTTCTACCAATCAGAAAGCAGCCGAAAAAAGAGGCATTACCCCAAAGGAACACGTGGATGAAATTTCCTCTAAGGATAAAACCGAGTTGGATGCTTTGAATCTGTCTTACAACCGCTTCATAAGAACTACTGACTCCGACCACCATGAAACGGCTAAAAACTTCTTTCAAGCTGTTTTTAATAAAGGCGACATTTATAAAGGTAATTACACCGGTCTTTACTGTGAAGGATGTGAGGCTTATAAAACACTTTCGGAATTAGATGCGGACGGAAAATGTCTCCTGCACCCTACCCGCGATATTCAAAAAGTCGAAGAAGAAAACTATTTTTTCAAATGGAGTGAGTATTCGGACTTTTTAAAACAACTACTCGAAACAAAGGGCTTTGTATTACCTGAAGGTAAGAGAAAAGAAATGCTCTCTTTTATTGAGCAGGGAATAAACGACCTTCCAGTTACGAGACCGAGTTATAAAGTCGGTTGGGGAATCCAGACACCGAATGACCCCGGTCACGTTATATATGTCTGGTTCGACGCCCTGATAAATTATTTTACGGCTGCAGAGCCCGAGAATTTTTGGAATGACGAAACACACATTATTCATGTTCTCGGAAAAGATAACGCAAGATGGCACGCTTTGCTGTGGCCGGCCATGCTGAAGAGTGCGGGGAAAACACTCCCTTCTACAATTTATGTGCACGGATTTGTAAACCTCAATGGAGAAAAAATCAGCAAATCAAAGGGCAACATAATAAGGCCGTCGGAACTTGTTACTCGGTTTGGGGCGGATGCCGTCAGATATTATTTCATCAAGCACGGTCCTGTAATTGAGGACGTAGATATATCCGTCGACCATATTAAGCAGGTGTACAACGCGGACCTTGCGAACGGATTAGGAAATACTGCTTCCCGTTTGGCGCGTCTTGCTGAAACTTCAGGATTTGAATTTCCGGTACCCGAGCTAAAAAAGTGGGACGAGACTTTTACCGAGTATTTCAATAACTTCAGAGTTGATTTAGCAGTTCAGCACGTCTGGTCAAAGCTCGGGGTACTGGATAAACACATAAACGATAACAAGCCTTGGGCGATCAAAGATGCTCCTCATTTAAAGCAAATTTTAACCTGGGAAATTAACGAACTCAGAGAAATAATTAATTACCTAGAACCGTTTATACCTGAAACTGCGTCGAAGCTCTCTGCGGTTTTCGGTAAAGAAAAAATTTCTTTGAAAGACCAGTTGTTCCCGCGTCTGTAATATGCCAAAACTTCTCCTGATAGACACATTTAATTTTTTACACCGGGCGTATCATGCATTGCCCCCGAGCTTCCGTGATGCAAACGGAGAGCCTACAAACGCCGTGTATGGTGTTACTTCGATGCTGATAAATATGCTAACGCAGGTTAAACCCGACTATTTAGTGGCAGCGCTCGACGGGGAAAAGCCTACTTTCCGTGTCGGGGATTTTACATCTTATAAGGCGCACAGAAAACCCATGGAGGATTCCCTGTCTTCTCAGATACCTAAAACTTTGGACATGTTAAGTGCGTTCGGTGTTAGGCAGGTTTTAGTCGAGGGGTACGAAGCTGACGATGTGATTGCTACCCTGGCGCTGAATTTTTCCGGAAAAGTAGATGTGATAATTGCTTCAAACGACCGTGACCTGTGGCAACTCGCAGGAAAGAACGTAATGCTTATGGTCCCCGACAAGAAGGGCAAGCTTGAGTGGGTGGGAAAAGATGAAGTCTCTGCCCGTCTCGGATTTGCTCCCGACAAAATCGCAGATTATAAAGGTTTACGCGGCGACCCCAGCGATAACATCCCCGGAGTCTACGGCATAGGTGAGAAAACTGCCGTTAAGTTAATAGATCAGTTCGGGTCGGTTGAAGAAATTTATAGAAATATTGATAAAGTAACTCCCGAAAGTTTAAAAGAAAAATTATTGGAAAATTACGAACAAGCCTTGATGAGCAAAAAACTTGCCACTCTTATTACGGATGTTCCTTCAGGAGTTACATTAAGCGATGTAAAATATCCGGGGTATGATAAGGAAAAAGTTTTTGCCGAGTTGAGCAAGTACAATTTCAAATCTTTAATGAAAAGACTGGGACTACTGCCAGGTGAAACCACAAAAGATTCTTCTCAACTACCCGACGAGAACCAACTGGGACTTTTTTAAAAATGGACAAAAAAGAACAGGCAGAAAAAGTAGCTTTACTTCTACAAAAAGAACAACCTCACCCGAAAACCGAACTGACACATTTGGATGAATATCAGCTTGCGATAGCGGTGATGTTGTCCGCCCAGACTACGGACAAGAAGGTTAACCAGGTCACACCCGCGCTTTTCGCCAAATATCCGGATTGGGAGGCACTTGCGTCGGGAGATGTCACTGAAGTAGCGGGGTTAATAAGGCAGGTAAATTTTCACAAAGGGAAAGCCCAAAGGATTATAGAGGCCGCCCGTACGGTGCTAACTTCGTTTAACGGCGCACTCCCTCACGAAATGACGCAACTTACGAAACTTCCGGGAGTTGCCAGAAAAAGCGCCAATGTAATAATGCAGGAATTGTGGGGAGTAGCCGAAGGAATTGTCGTAGACACACATGTGTCCAGAGTATCAGCACGTCTTGGGCTGACTTCGCAAAAAGACCCGAAAAAGATAGAGGAGGATCTCATGAGTTTATTGCCCAAAAAATATTGGAGAAACTTTTCAGGCAGTACCGTACTGCACGGAAGATACGTGTGCACTGCGAGAAAACCCAAGTGCAGTGAATGCGTGCTTAATGAAATATGTCCGTCCGCTTATAAAGTTTAAGGGATTCTTGTGATTTGTCTCCGGCGCACTTTCTAGTTGCCCGGTTTTTTGGTCAGTATAAAAATACTTCCCATTTTTCCGCTCTCTGTTTCTTTGTAGCCCCACATTCCTGTTCTGGTCAGTTCAAACTCCAGTGTACCTCCGGACGCAATTTCCACGGGTTTTTTAAATTCCTCGAAAAAATCTTTCATTTGCTGAAGATAAATACTTTTATCAGTCTTGTTGGTCCACCTGACAGTTTGATATTTGAGTCCGTTTGTTGAGGGAGGGGAAAAACCTTTTTCATCGAAAGTTATCTCAAGTATTTCCGTGGGTTTGTCGACGGGAGCTTCTTCTACAGGTGTTTCCGGAGCGTTTTCATCTATCGGTTCATCCGATGGCGAGGGTGCGTTCCAGAGACCTTTCGGTGTGTAGTTGCTTCCAGTATTGGCTCTCTGATTACTTACCGTTTCTTTGCCTGTGTTGGTTTCAGAAGGGGCGAGTACGGGGCCTTTTACTTTCCGTGTGGAGGAGGTCAGGATTATCAGAAGAAAGATCCCGGCAATAACAGCGCCCGTGATAAATATTTGTTTGTTTCGTAAAATAAATTCCTTCATGAGATGATTCTATCAAATTAGGGACGAGACCTTTTCTTTTACAAGTTCTTTGTTCACGAGATCCCTCGGAGGCTTATTATTTATCAACACGTCCACGACATTTTCCGCAGCCATCCGAGCCATCTGAAGTCTCGCCTCCCAGGTGGCACTTCCGATGTGAGGTGTAAGAACTACGTTGTCCAGTAATTTTAATTCCGGATAGATATCGGGTTCATTTTCGAACACATCCAAAGCCGCTCCTGCAATGTAGTTTTGTTTCAGTGCCCTGGTCAACGCTCCCTCGTTTACTATTTTTCCCCGCGCCGTATTTATTAAGTACGCAAGAGGTTTCATTTTTCTGAACTCGTTATCGCTTATCATGTTCTCAGTTTCGGGAGTAAGGTTACAGTGAATGGATACGAAATCACTATTTTCCAACAGGTAGTCGAGTTCGACTTTTTCCGCATCAAGCAGACTGTCGGCTTCGGGATGCCTGATTATGTCCGTGTACAATATCCTCATATTCAGCCCGTATTTGGCCATGCGCGCGAAGTGCTGACCGGTCCTTCCGAAACCGATAATGCCCAGGGTGTCCCCCATCATTTTTGGTCCTATAAAATTCATTGCGTTCCAATATTTATAATTACCCGAGCGGCAGAACCTGTCGGCTTCGGGTATCCGTCTGCCGGCCGCCATCATGAGTGCGAAGGCATGTTCGGCGATGGCTTCGGTAAGATCACCCGGCGTATTTCCTACAAAAATATTTTTTGAAGTAGCGTGTTCCACATCTATGTGATCGTACCCGACCGAGTAAGCCGCGATCACCTTTAAATTCTTTGCGGCGTTTATAACCTTCTTATTTATTTTGTCGGGAATCACAGGAATTATTGCGTCGGCATCTTTTACAGCCGCCAGTAGTTCTTTTTCGGAGAGGGGAGGGCCCTGTCTGTAGTCAAGCTCAATATCTCTATACTGTTTTAATATATTGATTCCGGCCTGGGGAATTTCTCTTGTGATAAGTAATTTCATTTTAAAAGCTCGGGAGAACCGAAGAGCTTCATCTTAGTTTCCACGACCTTCTGTACTTCTTCGATGGGTCGTTTCATATATTTATAGGGGGCAATTTCAGTTGTTTTCCCGATCTCCTCCTGCAATGTCATTTTGAAGGCCACTCTTAGTTCGGAATTCACATTGACCTTCACGATCCCGAGCTTTATGGCGTTTCTGACATCGTCATCGTAAATTCCCGAACCTCCGTGGAGGGAAAGATACGTGTCGGGAATGGCGGCCGATATAGTCTTTAATTTATCGAGATTAAGGTGAATTACATCGGCGTATATTCCGTGGAGATTTCCTATGAAGCTCGCAAACACGTCCACACCTGTTTTTTCAACGAATTCTTTAGCCTTTTGGGGATCCGTAAAAAGCTCGGGTTTGGAATACATCTTTGTATTTTCTTTTGTGTGATCTGCCGAACTTCCTTCTATGTGATCTATCTCACCTTCAACCACTATTTCCTTTTTGTGTGCTTCTTCCACAACGATAGCTGCGTTTTCCAGATTTTCTTCGTAGGAAAACTTACTGCCGTCGTAGTGGACATAATCAAATCCGGCCTTTATAGCCTCCAGGATACTTTCCACGGATTCTCCGTGGTCCAGGTTTAAGATTATCGGAAGTTGAATCTGATCTTCGTAAGCCCGCGCCAGGTAAACCAGTTGTTTATACCCAAAAAAACTAGATTCGCCCGGAGAGGCTTCTATTAGGACAGGGCTATTAAGATTTTTTGCAGCCTGCGTTATCGCTTTAAAGGTTTCAAGATTGCCGACGTTGAATGCACCGATTGCCACACCTTTTTCTCTCGCTTTTTTTAGTAATTCCTGTGCTTTCATATCTGTTTAATAATACCTTCAATTTCCTTTTTGGTAAGAAGTCCCTTAGTGGTTCCGATTTCTTTTATAATACTTCCCGCATTTGCGGCGCCCCATTTTAGGGCTATCTCTGAGGGCTTGCCGTAAAATATTGCCGATAGGAATCCCGAAGCGAACGCGTCTCCTGCACCCGTTTTGTCCGCAATGGGTCTTTTGTCGGAATAGCTATCCTGCAATGTTACTTTTTTTCCGTCACTGCATGAAGCTCCGTTTTTTGAGTCGGTGATAACCGTCATTTTCGGCCCCAGCTTTTGGAGTTTTTGATGAAGTTCTTCGGTCACTCCTTTGCCAACGAGAGCCACAGCTTCTTCGCGGTTCAGAAACAGGATGTCGGTAATCTTCAGAAAGTTTTTAAATGTTTCAAGACCGTGTTTCATTTGAATAGTACCGGGGTTGAACGCGATACCCACACCGGAGTTTTTTTCAACATATTCAATTAATTTTTCCTGAAACGACTCATACCCCTTTCCCATGGAAGTGTAGTAGATCCACTTGGGTTTTTCCCAATCCAGTATTTTGTAGTTTCTCTCGGCGTGATAGCTGAATATAGTTCTGTCGTTGCCGTAAATAATGACGCTGTTAACGTTCGTATCATCGTTCGGGGTTTTGATACAGAATTCTGTGTCTATACCGTGCTCTTTCAGCGTGTTCACAACCCTTCCTCCGTTTTCATCGTCTCCTATTTCTGTGTAAATTGCCGTCTCCAGACCCAGTTTTTTACCTCCGACCGCTACATTAAGCGAATTTCCGGCAACTGCGGTTTCAAAGTGCTCGACAGGTATTTTAGAGCCGTGGTAAAAGCAAATCTTCGGTTCGGTACTGCTGTCAAGGGCCGGAAGTCCGTCCTTGGCACCGATTTTCATATATAGATCTATGGCTACATCGCCTATAGTGAGCAGGTCCATATTATTTTTCTTTGAACATATTAAGTATAGCCTCTACAACGTGGTGAGAGCTAATACCGTACTTGTCTTTTAATTCCCGGTACGAACCGGACTCTCCGAATGTGTCATTGACGCCGATTCTTAGGTTGAGCACCGGAAATTCCTCCGCGAGAATTTCCGAGACTGCCGACCCGAAGCCGCCATTAATTTGATGTTCTTCGAGGGTTGCGCATTTTCCAGTCTTTTTTGCCGAGCCGATAATATTTTCTTTATCTAAGGGTTTTATTGTTGGGACAGCCACTACCTCAACAGATATTTTATGGGCGGCTTTAAGTATCTTTGCAGCCTCCAGTGCCTCGTACGAGATAGCTCCGGTAGTGAATATTGTTACATCAGTGCCTTCAACCAAAGTATAAGCTTTACCCAATTCGAAAGGTGTGTTTTCCGTTGTTATGTGGGGTGTCGGTTCCTTGCAGATTCTTAAATAAACAGGACCTTGCATCTTATACATTTCTTCAACCGCCCTTTTTGTTTGCCAACAATCTATTGGGCTTAGCACTGTAAGATTGGGCAGTACCCGCGTGAGAGCTATATCTTCGAGAGATTCTGCGGCGCCTCCGTCGGGGCTGTTGGAAAATCCGGCGTGTGATCCCACGATTTTAACATTTGCATTACTGAAACAAATCGAAAGTCTTATCTGATCCCAGTTTCTGTAGGGAGAGAAAACAGCATGGGATGAAATAAAAGGAACAAGACCGGACAGGGCCATTCCTGTTCCAATACTTGCCATATTCTGTTCAGCTATTCCTGTTTCAATAAATCTATCCGGAAATTTTTTCCTAAAGGGTGTAAGCCGCAAAGATTCTTCAAGATCTGCTGTCAGAACAACAACATTATCGTGGTCTTCTCCTAATTTGAGAATTGCTTCTCCGAAAGCGTCCCTTTCGGACTTTAGTTCTTTATCCTGAAGAAATACATCTTCGTTTAGATTTAATGTTTTATTAAGCATCGGGCAGTGCGTTTTATTACTGTTGAGGACTTGTCTTTTCTCCGGCAGGTTGCTGCTCTGTCTCTTCCGCAGGTGCCTCTTCTTTTTCGCAGTTTTCGACTTTCTTAACACGGTCGAAGCTGATTTCATAATCGGTTTTGGATATGGCTACAACGTCTGCCGTAACATTCCCTTCAACCTCAACTTCGCAATTATCTCCTTTATCGGTTTCTTCAATAAGAACAAGCAGGTGTTTGGCATTTTTATCCTCATAGACCTTTTTAATTCTCATTTTGTGTCCCGTCTCATCCTGTAAATCGGAGGATACGGCCAATAAAAACTCACGGTCGAAATTCACCGAATCTCTGACTTCCGTCAATCCTGTGGGGTCGATGTAATTCAGGAATTCAGCCAATTCCTCGGGGGATTTAATGACCCTGCGTTGCTTTTCAAGGGCCGTGTCGGTCGATACAACCGTGGGAAATCCGTCCAGTCTTCTAATCTGTGTGCCTTTATTAAAGCCCGGGAGTTTTACTTCTCCCTGTAGTAAAAAATAACCCGCCCCTATCATTAGTACTACGATAACTACCAAAGGAAGCAAGCTCATGTTTAAAGTTGTTTTTGTCCTATTAGTCATAATCTGATTTTATTTTGCCTTCCAACGATGCCAGACTCTTCAGTGCCTTCAAAGCCTGTTCTTTGGATGGAACCTTTCCGTGCCACTCAAATTTATACTCCATAAATTCTACACCCTTACCGGGTATGGTATGTGCAATTATAGCAGTCGGACGCTGACTTACCGAACGCGCCATGCTACAAGCGCTGATTATT
>MEWF01000010.1:17937-39812 GCA_001773255.1 candidate division WWE3 bacterium RIFOXYC2_FULL_42_13 | reverse complement strand
ATTGTGCCCGTCAATTTCTACCACGTACCAGTTGAAACTTTCAAGTTTATTGCGGAGATTTTCCAGAGGCATAACATCTTCGGTGTGCCCGCCTATTTGAATATTGTTTCTGTCAATTATCCATGTGAGGTTGTCCAGTTTCTTATTCGGAGCAAACATCGTTGCTTCCCATATTTGTCCTTCCTGCATTTCTCCGTCTCCGGTAACACAGTATACACGGTATGGTTTATTTTGGATTTTCGCCGCCATCGCCATTCCTGCGGCCTGAGACAGACCCTGGCCAAGAGAGCCGCCGGAGTTTTCTATACCCGGAAGGGCGCCGTACTTTGGGTGTCCCTGCAAATTAGAATTAAGTTTTCTCAGTTGTTTGAGGTCTTTTTTCGGGAAGAATCCTTTTTCCGCTAGGGTGGCGTAGAGGATGGGACAGATGTGCCCGTTGGAAAGCACGAGCCGGTCTCTGTCGGGGTCCGCGGGATTTTTGGGGTCTGCGTTCAGTATTTTGAAATAAAGAGCGGCGAAAATATCTGCCATTCCGAGTGCTCCTGCGGGGTGTCCGCTTCCGGCTTCAAGGAGCATCTTCACAACTTCTTCCCTCAGATCATTGGCAATGAGGGCGATTTTCTCAATATCGTTATTAACGGGGGACTTGGGCATTATCTGTAGTATAAGGTCTTTGCAGAATGAGGACAAGGAACGGGGGTGCGACTATTTTTGATTTATGGAATCAATAAATTTGAGCACTTCCTGAGGAGTTGAACAAATCGTTAACATTTTTCTTTCAGCAGGTTTTATAAAAAGATTTTTTTCGATGGCGTCCAAGACTTCGTTCCAGAAATCGCCGAACATTATAATCGGTTTGCTGTTGGGTTCGTGTATCCAGGAACTGACCCACGACATGCCGAATTCGCTTAATGTTCCTATACTTCCTTTGAAGACTATGTGAACGTCGGTGTTTTGCAATAGAACTTTTGTTCGGTCGAAGTAGTCGAGTGTTACGATTTCCATGTCGACGTCATTTGTAAGATCGGTTCCTTCGTAATGTCTTTTCGGTTTATTGGGATGGTAGGTTATGGAAAACGCTTTCCCGCCTCCGGCATGAGCCCCTTTTGTTGCAGCCTTCATGACCCCCGGACCGCCGCCGTCAAATACCTCATATCCGTTTTCAGCAAGTAGCTTGGCTGTATCGAAAGCCTGAGTATAAGGTTCTTCACTCTCTTCCCACGCGGCACCGCCTAAAAAGGCGATACGTTTGTACATTTTATTCTCACCCTCTATCGAGGAAATTGTGGTTATGTCGTTCATTGTAGAATTATTTCTTTTAATTTTGTAAGCATCCCGGCAGGATTTTCTGAGTCAAATATCTGAGAACCAATTACAACATCATCCACGCCCAATTTCAAGACTTCCTGTAAATTTTGTTCGTTAACGCCCCCGTCGACCTGAATTCTTATGCCGGGGTGGTTTTGTTTAAAACTGCTGATCTTCGGAAAAACATCGCGGATTATTTCGTTGCCTTGTTTTCCCGGGCGCACGGTTAAAAATTGGACAAAACTTATTCCCCCGGGCAAATGATCGATATTTTCGAGCGGGGTTTCGGGTTTAACACTTATTCCTACTGTGTACCTTTTCGTTACGGCTTTTCTTATAAAATCTTCGATGCCCCTCGCCTCTATATGAGCGGAGATTTTGAATATACTTTGATAACTTTCTTCGACGTATATTTCGGGGTGATCAGTCATAAGGTGTAACTCAAGTTTTGAAATGGGCTCAAAAGAAGCGATATCCTCAATGTTGGCGTAAGAACTTTCAGATACGAATTTTCCGTCGGCGATGTCGATTTGTATGTATTCGCACTGTCCGTCGATAAGACGGATCTTTCGTCTGATCTCTTCAGGTTTTTTCTCAAGAATGGCAGGAATGATCATAATATTTTGGCCAATCTTCTTTTATGTCTTTCCTCATTGCTAAAAGGAGTGTTCACCCACGATTTAAATATAGTGAGCGCTTCATGGATTTTGACGTAATCTGCGGCTAGGGTGAGCACATTTGTGTCATCGTCTCTTCTTGAGGAAGCGGCATGGGTTTCGTTCCATGAAAGCCCGGCTCTTATCCCTTTATACCTGTTGGCGGCAATGGTTACGCCGACCCCGTTTTTGCAGATAAGTACTCCGCGGGAGTCCGGTGTTTCCAACATCTTTTTCACAAGTTTTTCCGTGTAGTCCGGGTAGTCGTCCTGAGGATCAAAAGTGAATGGCCCCAGGTCCTCGTGTGGAATTCCGCTTTCCTCCAGGTATCTTGCTAGCTCTTTTTTTATGTCTATACCTCCATGATCGGATGATAAAAATATCATTTCCGGCGCCCCCTCATAAAAATAAATACCGACACTACTATTGAAAGTATAGATACCATTTGGGCTACATACAAGGCGCCGAACTTCCACGGATTAACGCGCAAAAACTCCAGAAAAAATCTTATGACGCCGTACCCGGCGAGGTATATGGAAAGTAAAACGCCCGGAACGCGTTCTTTTTTTGTCATACTTACCAAAAAGAGAAAGAGTAAAAGGTTCGATAGAGATTCGTAGAAAAAAATCGGATGTTTGCCTTGTATTGCCCACGGGAGTGTAGTTTCTTTACCGGCTAGTTCCGAGTTGACGAAATTTCCCCACCTTCCGATTGCCTGTCCGAGTGGAAGTACCGTCGCTGCAACATCAGCGGTTTCCAGAAACATCTTTTTATGAACTGATGAATAGATACTCAGCCCAACAATACCTCCCAATACAGCGCCCCAAATGCCCAGACCGCCGTTCCAAACTTTAAGTATTTCCACAGGAGCCGTCCGGTAGTATTGCCAGTAGTCTATTATGTGGTATAGGCGGGCGCCTAATATGCCTGATATAACAGCGTAAAGTCCCACGTCCCAGATTTCCTTTTTCTTTTCCGGGAAAACTTTTTCTGCCGTTAATATACAGGCAAGGATAGATATGGATATTAGAATTCCGTATAGAGATACCACTTAGACGATTAGAAAACTTACCACCAGAACCATTATCATTGCCGCGGAATAAAGGATGACTCCCTTCTTATCCGGCTTGTTTTTTAAGGCCCAGAACCACTCATCGGTCTGTCCGTTAAAGTAGTGTTCCCACATTTTGAAGATCGAGTTTGCGAATATCGAGAAAATTAGGGCAGTCACTATACGTGAGCTCGATGTGTAAGCGACGAGTACTGTTAAGACAGCGAATATTATTTGGAAGAGGGCGCTGTTCAAAGATTTGTCCACAACATCCCCCTTATTATAAAAAACATATTTCAAAGCACCCCTGTAGTCCTTGTCTTTAATGTAATTTTTAAAATTCCTGGAAAAGCCTTTTTCAGGTTCGAAAAAATACGCGTATAGAGGGTATTCGAGGTCGAGCACGAAAGTACCTAAAAAAGAGGCCAGTACGATGAATACAATGTTCACTACGGAACTTTCAACTACCGCCGCAAGGAAAACTACAGCGACTACCGCAGAGATAATAAATTGTGTTTGGAGAGAAAGAACGCTTTTTTTGTCCATGTGTCTAAATATTAGTTTATTCGGATTTTTTGTTCAACCTTTGTTTTTTAAGTTCACTCAGTTTCCACATGAACAAACGCCCCTTTGTGGTCGCTTTTTCCGATCCCATTACGAAATCCCGGGCAGCTTCCAGCAGAGCGCGGTCCTCGGTTTTGGCGAGTTTTATGTAGAGAGAACGGTGTTTCCGATCGTTAAGTTCGTCGGCAAGCCTGTTGCCGAATGCCTGAAACTCGTGCTTATTTCTTACATCACTGACGATATTTCTTTTTTGTAATACTTTTCCTATTTTTTCCATATGTTTTATTCGGGCAGTTTGGCTCTACTTCTTCGACTGTTCTCTCGCGATTTTACCGATGTAAGGAAGCTCATATTCATCTCCCGCGAAAGCTTTCAATATTAAAAACATCCACATTAGGATTGCGGCGGCCGAAACGAATTTATAGACCGGAAATCCCAGAAGTGCGGGCAGAGATATTGAGGAGACCCAATATAAAATGTACGAGACCATCCCGAACAGGGCAGATTGATGGGCGTGAAACCTTACGAAATCATTCTCTTTCTCTTTCAGTATAAAGAAGATGCCCGAGAGAGGGGGGAGCAGATACGAAAGGGCCGCTGCAATTCTAGGATCCGGTCCAGGATCTGATGTGTTATTTTCCGGTTCCATATTTTACACCTTTCCCCTTTGTTTCCTGAACATCAGCTCTATTTCTTTAAGGGTAGTAGCTTCGGACGGATTTTTATCTTCCCTGAATTTTATCAATCTCGGGAATCTCAAGGCATAACCGGACGTATGATTTTGAGACACACTGATCTCGTCGGCCCCTATCTCCAAAACTATGACGGGTTCTACAATCACGTTGGGTAAAAGTGTCCTGTCTATCAGAACATTTTTCGGGACAGTTTTAGTTTTGTGTTTGTCCGCGAGTTTTTTAATCTTAACCCACTCTTCATCAGTTAATCCCGTACCTACTTTTGTGACAGTTTTATACACCTCGTTGTTTTCGTCTTTTACACCCACCAAGAAACCTCCAATCCCGAACTTTGATCTCACACCCTTGCCGTGGTAATAGCCCAGAAGGACACAATCGACCGAGTCGTCCAGCAACTTTTCGTCGGCTTTTTTAAGTTTTATCCATGAGTAGCTCCGTGCTCCCGCCTGATAGTTATCATCCGGGTTTTTTACAATAAGTCCTTCCAAACCCTTTTCTTTTGCAAGCTCGAAATACTCGACCAGCCTTTCGAAGCTTTCCGTTTCCATGTCGTCATCCACTACTAAAGTGTCCCCGGCACTTACAATTCCCCGGAGTATTCTCTTTCTTTCCCGTAAAGGCAGCTCGGTTGTTGACTTACCATTCAGGTACAGTATGTCGAACACAAAATATTTTAACGGAATATTTTTTGCCGCTTCTGTAATGCCGTGTTTTCTTTTTCTTTGTATCGTTTCCTGAAACGGAAGAAAATCACCTGTCGCTCTGTTGTATCCTATCGCCTCGCCGTCGAGTATTACCGAATCGGCTTTGATCTGTTTGTCGGCCGCTTCCAGAAGGTCAGGGTACTGATGCGTTGTTTCTTCGAGATTCCTTGTATAAGTTTTCATGAGAAATTTCTTGGTCGACTCTCCGAAAAGATCCGCAGATTCTTTGCCAATCACTCCCTTTTTATTTCTGTCCATGTGAAGCTGAACACGCGTGCCGTCAAATTTAAATTCAGCCCAGACGTGCGGGAGTCTTTCAAATGCCTCTTCCATCCCGCTCACCCGTTGAGCCTTTTGTGAAAGTACCGGAACTCCGGGTTCTATGTCAATCTTTTTGAGTCCCGCGACGCCATCTTCCTTAATTCTTTGCGCGATGAGGCCGATATCCGGGTGCTCGTTGTAAACACGTTCTATCTTCTCGGACAGTTTTTTATCGCCTGTTATCAAAGCCAGGGCACTTACAACAGTGAGTTCCGTGAACCCAAGCCGAACTGTCCCTAAAATAATTCTTGTTATGAATTTTGCCGAAAGAGAGTCTACGGAATTAAGAAGAACCGTAGTTTTTTTCATCTTTAGTTCTACCGAACCCGAGCCTTCTATGCAGGCGATCTCCATTAATTTTCCATAGACTTCTGTAATGCTGTATTTATTATCAATATTTTTGGACAGGACATTTTTGGCTACGGAACCCAGATCTCCGAGTTCCGCGTAAAGAGCAGCCACGTTTTCATTCGTGAGGGCCTGCAGGATTTTTACTACCTGTCTGTCCGCCATATTGAACACCCTGTTTTCGAAAGGAGCTTTTAAATATCCCAGTGATAAATAAACAGCCTGCGGAGTTTCTTCATGTTCGAGCTTTCCGATAAGTTCGACAAGAATGTCGGTTATTTCTAATCTTTTGGGAGTGGTTTCCAGACGTTCCAAATACGTTGCAAACTCTTTGAATTTCATGTGTCTATTCTATCACTAGCTAAGTTCGTAACGGGAAGATTTAGTGCTACCCGATTTTTTGACAATTCCACGGTCGAGAAGGGATTTAAGATCCCGCAGAACAGTGTCTTCGGAAATTCCGGGGAAGACAACGGGAAAATCTTTGTTCTGTAGAAGGCCGTAATCCTGGAGATACTCAATTATGCGTTCCTGTCTTTCGGTGACTTTTACCCTTCCTGTGGCCTTTGCGACCTTGGTATCCTTTTCCAGCAATTTTATTTTTTCGACCAGATTGTATGTTTTAGCGGAGAAACCGTGTGTTATATATTCGAGCCAGTGAGTATAATCAAAATTATTTTTTTCAATTTCTGCCAACGCTTCCTCGAATTCTTTTCGCGAACTTAAAAAGTAGGAATCGATCTCTATTAAACCTTCGAGACTGTAGCCGTAGGATTCTAGTACGAGATCGAATGCCATCGACGCCGTGGACTGGTTAAAATTTTCGAACGGCTCAATTCTTAGCATCTCCGCGGAAAGTATCGCTGCGGTTATTAGAGGATGATTTTCCCGTGCGTCGAGACTGTTCAGCCAGTCAAAGAGAGTTACTATTTTGGCTAAAATTTCCCCCGGATCCGGACGTCCCGTTTTTTTAAGTGTCCTGTACGAACCTTGTTTTGTTTTGGGGAGCAGACGTTGTGTAAGTGTTTGGTTTATATATTTTATATCGATCTCTTCCAGCTCCAGCTTTCTTCCGATCTCCCTTATTGATCTCAATGCGTCGGCGAAATTCGTGACCTCCTGAGGTTTATTTTCGGTAAATCCTTCCAGGGACGCCTTTATAGTTTGTTCATCGATACCCGTTCCTTCGATCTTTAGGAGGGAGTATATTCTCGAGATCAACGATTCTTTTCTCAGCTGTTTTTCCCACACCGGAAGAATTTTTACACTGTCCGCAATTGCGCGGGAATATTCTACCGTTCCGATATTCTTTAATGTTTTCTGAGTAATGGTAAATTCCGGGAAGAACATTGAGATAATTCTCGCATATTTCCCGCAGGTTACAATACTTTTATTTCGTACGTATTGGTTTTACTTGAAAGGAAATCGGGCGGTTCGGTGCTGGTGATTATGGTCTGTTGCTGCTCCAAAATGTTGAAAACGGAACTGCGATGATTTTCATCAAGTTCCGAGAATATATCGTCTAGTAGAAGCACAGGTCTCTCATTGTTTTCTTGCTCGATAAAGTTTATCTCACAAAGTTTTAAAGCAAGCATCACACTCCTTTGCTCTCCTCTTGAACCAAATTCAGATAAATTGTGACTCTTGTGAAAAATTGAGAAGTCGTCACGGTGAGGTCCCACGAGAGTGGTCTTTGCATGTATCTCATTGTCTTCGTGTTTTTTTAGGCGTTCCTCAGAAATTTCATTCATCAAATATTTGATCTCAACTTCCGTATTTTTCCCGTTTAGTTTTTCGACGGCGCTCGGTAATTTTTTATTGAAAAAGTTAAACAATTTAACTCTTTGTTCCTGAATGTAGGTTCCGTGCTCCAGACATTTTTTTGTCCAATATCCGAGCTCGTCCCGGCCTCTGTTTTCTTCCGCAATTTTTTCCAGGATTTTATTACGCTGGCGCACGGCTTTTAAATATGCGGCAACGTTTCTTTTGTAATTCTTGTCCGTTTGAACGAGTATGGCGTCCATATATTTTCTTCTCTCCGAGGGAGAGCCGGTTATTATGTTCAGGTCTTCGGGCGAGAACATTACGCTGTTGAATATTCCGGAAAAAGACGCCAGGG
The DNA here is from genome assembly GCA_001773255.1 of candidate division WWE3 bacterium RIFOXYC2_FULL_42_13. GTDB lineage: Bacteria > Patescibacteriota > WWE3 > UBA101185 > UBA10185 > UBA8498. Next base: position 32,046 of record MEWF01000010.1, on the reverse strand, counting down.
ACTTGGGGACTTTATTCACCTTGGTCTTTTTTGACGAAATGTTTGAAAAACTGTCGTCTTTTATAACTTGCATTTCCAGCAGATACTTTCCTGAGGAATTTTCAATATCGGCACCCGCCGTTGAGAATTGTGCGGTGTAATTTATCATGTCCCGGTCGTACCTGGCTTTGATTGATTTTCCTGTAGATAGGGCATATATGGCTTCAAGGATGTTGGTTTTTCCCGCCCCGTTGGGGCCTGTCAAAAGCACGATGTTGTGGTTAAGATCAAGCCTTAATTTTTTGTGGTTGCGGAAGTTAGTTAGTCTTAACTCCAATATTTTCATCGCTTATTTAGGGGCTGGCAGCTTGGGCAGAAATATGTACCCCGTCCCGATATTTTAATAAAACTTACTTTAGATCCGCATACCGGACATTTTTCCTTGGAGTATATTTTAAAATGTTCCTGATACTTTCCTTCTTTACCGAACGGATCGACGTACATTTTATCGTTAAGGGTTGAGCCCCCGAGTTTTATACTTTCCTTCAGAACCGACCTTATTGAGTCGAGCAGCCGGTTAGCATTTTCCAACGTGATCTCACTTGTTTTGGTAAATGGGTTTATCTTAGCGAGGAATAACGCGTCCGTTGCATATATGTTTCCTATCCCCGAGATTATTTCCTGATCAAGAAGTGCGTTCTTAATATTTGTTCTTTTGGTTTTAAGCCTGTCGACCAGTTGTTGATGGGTGGTTTTCTTATCCAGAGGTTCTGGACCGTACCTGGCTTCCAGCTCTTGCGTTTGTTTCGGGCTGAGGACAGCGGCTTTTCCGAACACCCGCATGTCGCTGAAGGTAAGTTTAACCCCGTTGTCCAGGTGCAGGATTACTTTCACCCATCTTTCGTTTCCGATTTTATCGTTCCAGAGTAACAGCCGTCCGGTCATAGCGAGGTGGAAAAGTATATGGTTTCCGTTTTCCAGCTCAATGAGTATATTTTTTGCCACCCTTCTCACTGATTTAATCTCTTTGCCCGTTACGGCCTTAATGAAGATTTCAGTTGACGGCAGTGCCCTGTAATCTTTTGAAACCTGAACGGTAACTATCTTTCTACCTTTGAGATTTTTGTTCAATAGGGCAGCGATTGTTTGAGTTTCGGGAAGTTCAGGCATTGCTTTTTCGATGCTCCATCCATTTTTCTTCGATGAAAGATCTCATTTCATTTTGAAACCGTTTCTTGGAGAATTTTGCCACCGTTCCTTTTATTATTTCCGGGTCGAAATTATTATTCTGAATAGCCCGTTCAAATTCCTTTATCTTTAACTCCAACTCTTTTACATCCTCCCCTTCAAAAAACATACCGCTCACACCCTCGGTTACTGTTTCCAGGTGGCCGCCCGATCTGTGGGCCAATACCGGCTTGCCGTGGGACATTGCTTCGACGGGAACGATCCCGAAATCTTCGTCTCTAACGGCATTTATAATACCGAGGCAGTTTTTCATAAGAGAATGTTTTTCGCTCTCACTCACCTTTCCCAGGAATTTTATGTTGGATCCGGCCATTTCCTTTAACCTTTTTTCCTCGTGTCCGGTGCCTGCCACCCAAAGCTCGGTGGGAATATTTCTGAATGCTTCCAGAACCAGATCTATGTTTTTGTACGCGGCGAGGCGGCTTACTATCAAAAAGTAAGGTTTTCCACCCTTATCGTTTGGTGTGTTTTCCACGCCTATTTCGACGGGAGGGTAAATAACTTGGGCGTCCTTTCCATAAAATTTTTTGATCCTTGAGCGCACTTCTTCCGAGTTGGCTATAAGATAGTTAGGTCTTTGAGCGGCATTGTGGTCCCACACTCTTAAGAGAGAGTCGAGAACCGTAACGAAGGGCTTAAAATACCAGGCGGATCTTTTCGCACTTTCAACAGAATATTTGTATAAAAATCTCGGAGGTGTGTGTATGTAGCTTATATGCAGTTGTTCGGGCGTTGTGAGGACTCCCTTTGACCAGGCGGAAGAATCCGAAACAACAATATCGTATTGACGCAGGTCAAAATCCTCGAAAACCATCGGCATTAGAAAAGTCAAATATTTAGGGAATTTTTTAAAAAGGGCGGTTTCAGGACATATTATTTTCCGTCTGTTTATAATGTCCGAAAGTTTTGCCGGGTCGTACATGCTGGTGTAGATAGGACCGTCGGGATACAGTTCCAACAAGGCTTCCAGAACTTTCTCAGCCCCTCCGTAATTGATGAGATAGTCGTGAACAAAAGCTATTTTAGGCTGTTTCATGTTTGTATTATACAGGCTGCTGAAACTTCTTGACTCGTTATCTATTTTATGAGTTCATACTTGTATGAGTAGAGGTTTTGGAGCCTTGTTTTTTATTATAGCGGCATTTTTTATAGCGGCTCCTTTTGTCTTTTTTATTGTTAACCTCAAGACCGGTTCCGAAGTTAAAGGCGTTTCCGTTCCGGGTTATTCCAAAGGTTTTTCGGTGGTGGTCAATTCTTCGCAGGGTACGTGGGATCTATATCAGTACGGTTGTGTGGATTTTAATGAATGCCGGGAGAGTCTGTTCTCAGGAAAGAAAATTTCTATGACGAGCGGGGGCGAGACCAGATCCTACACACTGCCCTTTGTTGAAGCTCCCAAATCCGGAGATATTAGTTATGTAAAGTTTTTTGTTAAGCCCGGGTGGGGCTCCGTCCAGAGAATTTTTTCCGTTGACGTAGGTTCATTTTCCGGTGCAATAACTGCGGAGTTTGACACCGAAGGAAAGGCTGTTAATGCTCTTGTGGTTCCCGTAGAGGCTTTCATGGCACCCCACTTTATAGCAGGTTCGTTTTCGGATCAATAAAGCATCGAATAATTCCCGTGTTTCGGATAAAATTATTTTCATGGAAGTAATAAAGCGCGACTCATCGCTGTGGCAATATATGCCGGATGAGATAAGAGGGCTTATTGAAGACGGTGAACTCGTCTTGAACTTTGTTTATACCCATCATCAGGAAGACAATATTTCCGACTACTCTTTTTTGGTTTTTCCTTTTGCGAAGGCATACGAAGGTTTTTTGAAAAGGTTTTTCCTCGATTTGAAGTTGATTACCAAAGAAGAGTATTTCAGCGATGACATTAGAATAGGACGCATATTGAACCCGAACTACATAAAAGAGAAGAGTAACGTCTTTGAAAGAATATGCGGCAAGGCAAGGGGAGGCAGAGAAGTTTCCAGAAAACTATGGCAGGTATGGAAAAGAGGCAGGAATCTGGTCTTCCACTACTTTCCGCATAACTACAGAAGGCTGGGGTACGAAGAGGCTTTGGACATAATAAATGATATTGTTGACGCAATGCATTCTTCGGTGACGAATTGCAGGGTTTGATTTTTTTCAATAAGTTTCGGCAGATTTTAGGAACAATCCCCGTTTTCGGTTATATAATGCATAGCATGGACGCGAACAAGCGCAAAAAAGTCGCTGTAGGTATGAGCGGAGGTGTGGACTCTTCTGTAGCTGCCCTGTTGCTAAAAGAACAGGGTTATGAGGTGACGGGTATATTCATGCAGTGTTGGGATGTAGAGGATGACGGCTGCGCGGCAGATGAAGACAAGGCATATGCGCTCCAAACCGCGACGGCATTGGATATTCCGTTCAAGACCTTGGATTTCCGCGATGAGTATAAAACGAGGGTCATAGATTATTTCTATGCCGAATACGAGGCGGGTAGAACCCCCAATCCCGATGTGATGTGCAATAAAGAAATAAAGTTCGGGATTTTTTATGAATGGGCGGTGAAAGAAGGACTCGACTTTGTTGCCACCGGACATTATGCCGGAGTAGTGCATCGGGATGGGGAATACAAACTCCTCAAGGGTATCGACGAAGGTAAGGACCAGTCATATTTTTTATATCGTCTGGGACAAAAACAGTTGGAGCGCACACTTTTCCCGTTAAGGGAATTGCATAAATCCGAGGTCAGGAAACTCGCAAAAGATAAAATGCTTCCCTCGTACAAACGTCCCGAAAGCATGGGAATATGTTTTATCGGGGAAGTAGATATTAAGGACTTCCTAAAAAAACGAATTGAGGAGAAAAAAGGAAAGGTTGTTACCTTGGCAGGAGAGGAAGTGGGAGACCACGACGGTGTTTGGTTTTTGACCGTCGGTCAGCGGCACGGGTTCCGGCTTACGAAGTATTTCGGGGACCCGATGTATGTTATTGCGAAAGATGCCGCGACAAACACTCTGACGGTTGGGAGTTACGAAGAGGCCTTAAAAGATAGCTTTGAAGTGTCCGACTTAAGCTGGGTCGGCAGAGATTCCTTTACTAATACCGACGAAATAAAATGTGACGTTAGAATAAGGCATTTGGGTAAACTGACGGCGTGTGTTGTCAAGAAATCAGCAGATGGTCATTTGACTGTCGGTCTGTCCGGAAAAATATTCGGTGTGGCTCCCGGCCAAAGCGCGGTGTTCTATAAAGGTGAAGAAGTTCTAGGGGGAGGGCCTATCATTTAAGGTTTCGAAAGAGGCGCCCACAACGCGTATTTTCTTTGTAGCAAAGCCCGTCCCTACCTTTAAAACGAAACTTTTAGTTTCTTCCCAGTTTCCCGCAGGGTCTTCCGACTTATACAAAACATCAAACAATCCCTGTTCGTCTATCGTAAAAGCTTGTTCATAATTATTCCACGTATAGCCGCCGTCTAAGGAGTAAACGGTAAGGGTGCCGTTACCGGAAAAAGATATTGTTGGGAATACGTTTACAGCCCCATCAGCCGGTTCGGGCGAGATATTTATTTGGGTGGAAATTAATTGTGGGGTATATTTTTCGCCGAAAGCTGCAAAATAGCTGAAATGATCTAGCACTCCCTCGATTACTCCCGATGCAGAATCATAATTGCTTATCGTTTCTACCCATAACGATGTCGTTTTATCCCATCGGAATATTTTTAACGTTTCCGGTAGAATACCGAGCAAATCTTCCGGGGAGATAGTAAGTCTTACTCTTACCGCGACATCTGCAGCCGACGTGTTTCCCAGTTGGTCGAGTATGTTTATAACAAACGCCGTGCCTTTAATGTATCTTGAAGTCAAAGATGGGAAGTTCCTCAGTGGTTTGGGCGCGTGCTCCACAGTTAAACGCAGGAAGTTTTTTCCACCGCCGCCGATTATCTCGATAAATTTGTTGCCCAGTGTCAAGGAGGCGGTGTCCAGAATAGGGGTGCTCTGCCGTGTCGGGGCAAGTATTTTCCACAGGTTTCTGCTATATGTGCCGGTATGAGCTCCGAGGGTGTCATTCCAGGAGAGTTCTGACCACGGATCCGTGAGTTTCGAGTAATCCCATCCAAAGGGATCGGTTCTTCCGTGCGGGTACTCGTCCGAGAAGAGCCCGTCCCCGTCGGTGTCAAAAACGGTCTCAAAATGTATGTGAGGCCCTGTTGTACGCCCGGTTAGGCCAACTTTACCTATTTCGTTCCCATTATTTACCCGAACGCTATTGTTACCTTGTACTACCGGGTTATTCTGTAGGTGCATATACACTGTTTGGAGACCGTTCCCGTGGTCTATTTTTATAGTGTTTCCGCAGTCTTTGCAGTAGTAATAACTTGCATCTCCGTCTGCGGACGCCAGGACCGGATCCCCATATTTCGCATCGAAATCGATACCGCTGTGCGAGCTGTAGTATAAAGCCGGGACGGGTTCGTTTACCCCGTCGTATTTTAATGTAGTGTGGCTGTTTTCTTCCGGTTCCCGAAAGTATTGATATGCTAAGAGAGGGTATTGATGGTCGAAGAAAGCGTTGATATTTTCCGTAAGTTCCCATTCGCTCTTAATGTTCCACGGAGGTTCGAGAAAAGGAAAATAAAGGAAATCGTCAACAGATTTTCTGAAGATCTTTCCGGCAGAGTTTAGTGCTATCAATGTGTATATTGAAGGTTTGTATGCTTCTAGGTCCGTAACATCAAGGGTGTTCAAACCGGCTAATGAGGTATTTTCATTGTTTTTACCCAGATCCCGGCTTACGAGCACCTCTTTACCGCTGACTGTATAAAGGTATTGTCCATGAAAAAGCAGTTTTCGGGACGTTCCGAGTTCGGGGATGCTCATTTTTGTCCAAGCTTCTCCGCCGTTCTTAGAGACAAATATTCCCTCGTAGCCCGTTCCCGAGGCCGCAATATAATTTCCGTTTCCTGCAAAGGAATAAATGGTCGCTCCTGTGAACGGTTCGAGGATTTTCCAGGTTTCTCCCTCATCCCCACTTAAATACACGGAGGTTCTCGTTGAAGCAAGAACCGACCTTTCCCAACAGAAGAGAGCCATAATTTCCGGGCCTTCAATTCCCGAGCCGATTTTCTGTGCCCAGCTAAGGCCTTTGTCAGGGGAAACAATGAGGCCGTAATAACGTGTTCCCAGGTATATGTGATCTCCGCAGGCGTCCACCGAAGTTAGGGTATACGCGGGTCCGGCGTGTTCCCACTCAGAATAAGGGTACGTGCTGATGTAGAGACCGCCCGGAGTGGAGGTCGTATAAAAGGTTCCGGCGTAGAGTATGCCGGCTTTATATTTAAGAAATTTCACACCTTTTCCCCGTAGTCCGATTCTTATCCAGGTTGTGCCGTTATCCTCGGAGAGATACACTCCGTTATACGGATCCAGCCACAACCGGTCATCAAATTCTCCGGCGACCATCCCTTCGGGTGTCACTTCTATGACAGATATCTTACTTGAGGGTGCCGACACGGCCGTCCATTCAGACGCGGACGTTTGTTGTGCCAGCAACAGTATTGCCGTCAGAAGAATCATTCCTTTGCGCATGTTTTCCAATATAAATGTGGCGGGGCGGTTTGAGTATCGTATAACTCCTACGGATATTAGAATTTTGTTGTTTGGCTGTATAATGAGCCCGTGGATAAAAAAACCTTTTTAGAAAAATTAAAAAGAGCAAACTTGGGACTTTCCGACGGCGAGCTCGAGGGATTGCTTTTTATTCTGCTTTCCGGAGGCTCCCTTATTAAAGCAAGTGGGTTACCTAAAGAAACTTTGCGGGTTTTTAAGAAATCCATGTCGATGTACTTGGAAGAGACTGACGGTGACGACCCCGTTTTGAACGGGGAGGGGAAAGAGGAGCTCAGGCGTTTAATGTTGAGACCATACCTATGGTCTTTCGGGGATCTTATGAAGTGCGATAAAAGAATTGTTGAAAAATTCACCGTCATTAGAGAAGAGTACAAAAAAAGAGCTTCCCGGGAACTAGATCAATTCTATGCACTACCCGAAACTTCGGTTAAGAAAGCCCAGGTAATGTTGGCACGGGGCGAGGTTACGGGTAAAAATATAGCTCTTATAGGGGATGACGATCTCGTTTCCATAGCACTAATTCTTTTAGGGGGCGGTTTCAGATCACTCACCGTTTTTGATCTGGATAGCGACCTTCTGTCTTTTATAAAGGCTAAAACCGATGAAATGGGTATAGATAATGTCCGTACGGTACGTTATGACTGCAGAGAGGCGCTAAAAGAGGATTATAGCGGACGGTTTGACGTTGCTCTCACCGACCCTCCTTATACACGGTACGGAGCGGAGCTTTTTCTTGAAAGAGCGTTGGAGATGATTGGAGGCGGGACATCCCCCGGCAGAAAGATATTCTTTTTCTACGGAAACAGTTCAAAAACCCCGGAAAAGTTTTTGAAGATACAGGAGATTTTGGGCAGTTTCGACCTTATGATAGATGATAAAATCAACAATTTCGCACACTATAGCGGTGCCGAATCTATCGGATCTGCGAGTTCCCTTTATATTTTAAAAAGCACCCCCTCCACAGCTATATATAAAGGTATAAGAAAGAACCGTAAAATCTATACGTACGAGGCCGGGAAAGAAGAAAGGTTTCCTTTTGTGGACCACGTTGTTGTTAAAGTATTCGGAGTTTCCACGCTGTTGCTGGAGAGTAAAAAGAAAATGCTCGGTTTGCTGAACGAATTTTGCCGCGCACACAGATTAAAAGTGGTGGACACAAAGATTACGGAGTTTAAGGGCAAGGGATTTACGTTTGTGTACGTGTTATCCAATTCCAATCTTACCGTTCACACTTGGCCTGAACACAACGCCTTTCATGTAGATTTAATCACGTGCTCACCCATTTTTGATAAACCGTCCTTACCAAAGACTATTTCGGATCTATTTTCTACTGATTCGGTCGAGGTAAATTTTATAGAATAAAAGAGAATCTCCGAAGGTTTTTTTTATGACACCTTCGGAGATTTTGTGGCTTAGACACCAGCGAATGCAAGTTGCCTCAAAGGATAAATCTCGATTTGAGGCAATTCGCCGTAAGCAGGACGCCACGCCGCTCCGCAGAACTTCACCCCGGCCAATCCGTGGAATTCCTGAAGAACGCGTTTTTTAAGTTCCTCGTTCAGGATATCTCTTCCGTCAAGAATACCGTTAGGACAGGGGATTTCCTCGAAAAGATTGTAGTACTCGCGACCTTCGCAAACGACCAGAAAAAGCATCTCTACCTCCTTCACTAAGATTGTGTTTAGAAAACTGTAACACAATATTGACAACTAATTAATATATTGCTATTTGTACTTTGCTAGTGTATCCTTTCTTCCGCGCACAATGATGTGTTTATATCGTTGTCGCCGTACTTTGAAATCCGAAGAGCTTTCAAGAACTTTAAGGCAAGAAGAACGCAAAATTCCTTTTTTTAACTAAGAATTTGATCCTGGTTCAGGGTGAATGCTAGCGGTGTGCCTAAGGTATGCAAGTCGAACGATTCTGCAGCAATGCAAAGTAGTGGCGAACGGCTGAGTAACACGTGGGAATCTACCCCTAAGTAAGGCATAGCCCCTCGAAAGAGGGAGTAATTCCTTATGTGAAGGAAACTTCAAAGCGGCAACGCGCTTGGGGATGAGCCTGCGGCCTATCAGGTAGTTGGTAAGGTAAAAGCCTACCAAGCCTATGACGGGTAGCTGGTGTTAGCGCATGACCAGCCAGAAGGGCACTGAGACACGGGCCTTACTCCTACGGGAGGCAGCAATCGGGAATCTTCCACAATGGACGAAAGTCTGATGGAGCGACACCGCGTGAGGGATGACGGCCCTCGGGTTGTAAACCTCGTTATAAGCACCGGCTAACTACGTGCCAGCAGCAGCGGTCACACGTAGGGTGCAAGCATTACCCGGTCTTACTGGGCGTAAAGAGTTCTGTAGGCGGCTAGATAAGTTGGTGGTCAAATACCTCGGCTCAACCGAGGAAAGGCTGTCAATACTGTTTGGCTAGGAGGCGACTAGGGGGTAGCGGAACGTATGGTGTAGCAGTAAAATGCGTTGATATCATACGGAACACCAAGGGGGAAGCCAGCTACCTGGGGTTGTCCTGACGCTGAGAGACGAAAGCGTGGGGAGCGAAACGGATTAGATACCCGTGTAGTCCACGCTGTAAACCATGCCTGCTAGATGCCAGATTTTTTTGGTGTCGAAGCTAACGCGTTAAGCAGGCCGCCTGGGGAGTACGGTCGCAAGATTAAAACTCAAAGGAATTGGCGGGGACCCGCACAAGCGGTGGAGCATGCTCTTCAATTGGCTGATAACCCAAGAACCTTACCAAGGCTTGACATGTATGAAGTAGTGGACCGAAAGGCGAACGACCGGTATCCAACCCGGAGCTTACACAGGTGTTGCATGGCTGTCGTCAGCTCGTACCGTGAGGCGTACCCTTAAGTGGGTTAACGAGCGCAACCCCTACTGCTAGTTGTATCACTCTAGCGGAACTGCCGCGGCAACGCGGAGGAAGGTGGGGATGACGTCAAGTCGGTATTGCCCTTACGCCTTGGGCTAGAAGCATGCTACAATGGCCGGCATAAAGGGTCGCAAAGCCGCGAGGCTGAGCTAATCCCAAAAAACCGGTCCCAGTTCGGATTGGAGTCTGCAATTCGACTCCATGAAGCCGGAATCGCTAGTAATCGTGGGTCAGCTATACCACGGTGAATACGTTCTCGGGTCTTGCACACACTGCCCGTCACGCCAGCAAAGCTGGGGCCACCCGAAGTCTCACATTAGTGGGCTCACGGTGGAATCAGTGATGAGGGTGAAGTCGTAACAAGGTAGCCGTAGGGGAATCTGCGGCTGGATCACCTCCTTTCTAAGGGAGAAACTTATGTTTCTTTCTCTACGATCCAAAGGACAAAGTGCCTGGCACGGTGTTCGGATCGTTTGGAGGAACACGCATCTTTGATCGGTGGAAACTTGACTTAGCACTAGCTGTTAAGAAAGACCATTGAAAAATAAGACGCACTCAACGTTGGATTAGCTCTAAAACGTTGAGTTACAAATGCTGCATACGCCTTATGCAGTAAGAGCGGGTTTGGAAGAGAGCCTAAACTTCCAAGGTAAAGGTTGTTCTTCTTGCCTTTAAGCACTTGAAAGCAATTCGGTAAAAAACACTTCTGAAAAGGAGTGTTTTTTTGTTGTCTAAATTTTGTTATCGGAATTTTTGGTGGGTGATCCAGGGATCGAACCTGGGACCTCTTCCTTATCAGAGAAGCGCTCTAGCCGACTGAGCTAATCACCCCAATGTTTTATACATAGCGCAGAAAACTGTGCAAATTCTAGCATAGCACCTACCGTGAGTCTACGTTTGCGCATATCGCTTTTGCCACTCTCAATCATCCCTAGTATCATGTATATCACCTATGCTACAAACTCAACCTCTCGTAGTAGTAGTTGGAGGGGGCACCGGCACTTTCGTTGCCCTTTCCGGTCTGAGAGAATATTCCCTTAACCTTAATGCCGTTGTTACTATGATGGATTCCGGAGGTTCGACCGGCCGTTTAAAAGACCAGCTCGGAGTTTTACCGCCGGGGGATGTGAGGCAAGCATTGGTCGCATTATCGGAGTCTCGGGATATTTGGAGAAAGCTTTTCACCTACAGGTTTGATACAGGGGATCTTCAGGGACATAACTTCGGCAATATTTTTATATCCGCTTTGGAGAAGATAACCGGTTCTAACCAGGAGGCAATAAATTTAGCGGCCGGGATTTTACAAACCAGTGGTGGTGTGTATCCCATCACTTTTTCCAAGTCTACGCTGTGCGCAAAATACTCCGACGGTTCTGTAATAGAGGGAGAGCACGCTATCGAGTCGGTCCAAAAAGAACACGCTGCCATAACAGAGGTATATTTGTCCCCTCCCGCACTTATGAACCTTGAAGCCAAAAGAATTTTTGAGAGGGCAGATTACATAGTACTTGGCCCCGGCGATATTTATACGAGCATAGTTCCGAATCTTCTCGTGACGGGAATGACGGAAGTAATGAAGTTCACAAGTGCAAAAATAATTTACGTCAGTAATCTCATGTCCCATCCCGGCCAGACTGACGGCTTTCCCGTGTCCAAACACGTTGATGAAATAAACAAGTACCTAGGCGGAAACTATGTAAATTATGTTTTGATAAACTGCAACCGCCCCTCCCGGGAATTATTGGATTATTACTACACGATTGACGGTACGGTTTGGGTCGAAGATGACCTTGCCGATAAATATAAGAGTGCAAAAGTGATTCGGGAAGATCTGTTGTCACACGAAAAAGTTGCAGTTTCAGCCTCGGATAAGGTCAAGAGAAGCCTTATCCGCCATGACCCTCAAAAGCTCGCTGCTGCGCTGTTTGAAATCATTGACACCCCCTCTAAATAGTGTTAAAAATGTTCTTACCTTAAGGAATTTACCTTCCTTCCGCTCGACGGAAGTTAGTAAGCTCTGAATTTCCAAACTTTATTATTAATATGCATGTTCTGTGCATTAAAGGTGTGCCGTCTCTGAAGCGTATTGAAAACACGTTTGTCTTCGGATAAACTGATAAAGCTTTCAATCCCTTCAGGGCCGTTAGCTCAGTTGGCAGAGCGCTACATTTGCAATGTAGAGGTCAGCGGTTCGATCCCGCTACGGTCCACCAGAAAATCTGGTGGAGGCAAGAAAGTATTTTTTTGAAAAGCTCTTTGAAAACTGAACAGAAAGTCTTTTATCAACAAAGATTCAATTTTACGATTCGATCGGAAGCCGTTGGCGCAAGCCAATGGTTTCACCGGAAACAGTTTACTGTATCCAAATGTAAGTAAAGATACTAATGCATATGGTGGATGCCTTGGGTATTCGCGCCGATGAAGGAGGTGCTAAGCTGCCATAAGCCTCGAGGAGTTGCTACGAAACGTTATTACTCGGGGACTTCCGAATGGGGAAACCCAACCCGCTTATAAGGCGAGGTTACTAATTACTGAAAGTTGCGCAAGCGACCATAGGTAATTTAGAGGGAACTCGGCGAACTGAAACAACTTAGTAGCCGGAGGAAAAGAAACCAAATCAGGTATTCTCCTAGTAGCGGCGAGCGAACGGGGAACAGCCCAAACCCATATTAATATTGGGGGTATAGACAATCCTAATGTTTGATCATAGAAGAGTTAACTAAATTTTTTTCGTAGAAGAAGCCTTCTGGAAAGAAGCGCCATAGAGGGTAACAGCCCCGTATTTGAAACGAAAAAAACTCTTGGGTTGATCTTGAGTAGCACGGGACACGTGTAACCCTGTGTGAAGAAACGACGTCCACGTCGTAAGGCTAAATACGCGAATACACCGATAGCGCATAGTACCGTGAGGGAAAGGTGAAAAGAACCCCTGTTAGGGGAGTGAAATAGATACTGAAACCGTATGCAGACAAGCTGGCAAAGCCCGCAAGGGTAATGCCGTGCCTATTGAAGAATGAGCCAACGAGTTAATAGATTGGGCAAGCTTAAGCCGTAACAGCGGCGGAGGCGTAGGGAAACCGAGTCTTAATAGGGCGACCAGTCCATTTTATTAGACCCGAAGCCAGGTGAGCTAACCATGGCCAGGATGAAACCCTGCGAAATCAGGGTGAAGGTCCGAACCGTTGTATGAGGAAAAATGCTCGGATGAGCTGTGGTTAGGGGTGAAACGCTAATCGAACTTGGCAATAGCTGGTTCTCCCCGAAATATATTTAGGTATAGCCCTTGAATACAAGGTCTACGTCGGTTTACCGACTAAGCCTTGTTTATAACTTTGCGAGGTAGAGATACTGAAAGGGGATGGGGCGCGCAAGTGTACCCACCCCTACCAAACTCCGAATGCGCAAAGTGTTCCAAGGAGTCAGTGCTGCGGGGAAATCTCGTGGCACGAAAGGGAAACAACCCGGACCATCAGCTAAGGTCCCTAAATTATGCTTAGTGGGCAAGGAAGTGAGATCGTTAAGACAGCTAGGAGGTTGGCTTAGAAGCAGCCACCCTTTAAAGATAGCGTAACAGCTCACTAGTTGAACGATTTCGCGCCGACGATTTAACGGGGCTCAAGCATAATACCGAAGCTATGGATTTGCTGTTTTTAACAGCGAGTGGTAGGGGAGCTTTGATGCAGCAGTGAAGGTGTACCCGTGAGGGGCGCTGGAGCGGCATCAAGTGAGAATGTTGGCATGAGTAACGTAAGGGTGGTGAAAACCCACCCCACCGAAAGTCTAAGGGTTCCTCCGCAATGTCAGTCATCGGAGGGTTAGTCGACCCTAAGGGGAGGCCGAAAGGCGTACCTGATGGATAGCAGGTTAATATTCCTGCACTTTTGTAAGACCGTTACTACCGAAGGGAGGACGGAGCATGATGGACCAAGCTCATTAAGGATTTGAGTCCCAAAAGCAAGGCAGCTTGTGTAGGTAAATCCGCACAGGCGTTACGTCGAGCTAAGGGAAAGTCTGCCGCAAGGCGGATAATTTGGTGTCACGCAAGCTTCCAAGAAAATTCTCTAGGGAGGTCTTACAATATTCGTACCGTAAACCGACACAGGTAGATGAGTAGAGGATACTAAGGTGAACGAGCGAATCGTGGTTGAGGAACTAGGCAAATTACATCCGTAACTTAGGGAAAAGGATGCCCTGCCACGAACCTACGCAAGTAGGGAGTCGGTAGGGGGCACAAAAATGGCTCAAGCGACTGTTTAACAAAAACATAGGTCTCTGCTAAACCAGTAATGGGATGTATAGGGGCCGATGCCTGCCCAGTGCCCGTAGGTCAAGATCGGGGGTGATTTCCAACTTCGGTTGGAATGAGCTTTTGGTTTAAGCCCGGGTGAACGGC
>MEWF01000010.1:0-17931 GCA_001773255.1 candidate division WWE3 bacterium RIFOXYC2_FULL_42_13 | reverse complement strand
AACTATAACTGTTCTATGGTGAATTTACGCGCCGCCATAGTGGGGAGCTAAGCTCTCCCGTTTGGATGTGCCCAAACGCAACCTGACTATATGCTGGAAACTCCGTCCATACTTCTTTATTGAAGATATGGTGTCTCTAATTTAATTAGAGAAAAGAATCTTGGACTACTAAACATATTCGTATAATATTCGGGTATGCGCAGTGAAAATGTACCAAGTGCGGACAATCAGCAGGAAAGACTAAGATTTGAGGGGTGGCTAGTTGGTTTTACAGATGGAGAAGGTGCTTTCACAGTTAGCATCTTGAAAAATTCCACAAGCAAAACCGGCTGGCAAGTGTTTCCCGAATTTATTATTACTCAGGGAGCACGAAGCAAGGATGTTCTTTATTTGTTCAAAGAATTTTTCGCTTGTGGAAATGTTTATCTTAATAGAAGACATGATAACCACAACGAAGATCTTTACAGATACTGTGTCAGATCCATAAAAGATTTACAGAACGTGATAATTCCATTCTTCTCAAGGATCGTTTTACGATCGGATAAGAGGAAAGATTTTTCATTGTTTTGCAAAGTGATGGGTTTGATAAGTAATAAGGAACATCTCAGTATTGCAGGTTTGTTTAAAATTGCCGGGCTGGCAATGAAAATGAACCGTAAAGTCAGACCCAAATTCTTAGAATCCTCACTCACTATACGTCAGGCCTCTGAAGGTTCAGAGGAAGAGATAGTGGCGTCTGCATGGCGACATGCAGGAATCAATTCTTAGGGAAAGAATGATTCAAAATTCGCGGAAACGCGAACGAAGATTACAAGCGTAATCCCTTGTCGGGTAAGTTCCGACCCGCACGAAAGGCATAACGACTTGAGCACTCTCTTAATCACGAGCTCGGTGAAATTGAACTACCGGTGAAGATGCCGGTTACTCGTTGTTGGACAAAAAGACCCCGTGGAGCTTTACTGTAGCTTGGTATTGGTAATCGGTGTTAAATGTGTAGTGTAGGAGGGAGATCCATACTTGTATGTATCGTCAATGAAACACCTCTCTTTTGGCTCTGAGAGCCTAACTACTCTGCATTACCTGCAGAGGGGACAATGCCTGGCGGGCAGTTTATCTGGGGCGGATTCCTGCTAAAGGATAACGCAGGAGCCCAAAGGTTCTCTTAGCACCGATGGAAATGGTGCTGTAAGCGTAAAGGTATATGAGAGCTTGACTGCGAGACTTACAAGTCGAGCAGATACGAAAGTAGGGCTTAGTGATCTTCCGTGTGCCTAGTGGTAGGCCCGGAACTTATCGGATAAAAGTTACCCCGGGGATAACAGGCTGATCTTGCCCGAGCGTCCATAGCGGCGGCAAGGTTTGGCACCTCGATGTCGTCTCGTCACATCCTGGAGCTGGAGCAGGTTCCAAGGGTCCGGCTGTTCGCCGGTTAAAGTGGCGCGTTAGATGGGTTAAGAACGTCGTGAGACAGTTCGGTCTCTTTCCACAACGAGCGTTTGGCTTTGAGAGGACTCATTCCTAGTACGAGAGGACCGGAATGACAGAACCTCTAGTGTACCAGTTGTTCTACCAAGGGCATTGCTGGGTAGCTACGTCCTGACTTGATAAGTGCTGAAAGCATCTAAGCACGAAGCAAACCTCAAGATTAAAGCCGTTCCGCTTTAAGCGGACACAATTCCTGGGAGATTACCAGGTTGATAGGCCGTAGGTGTAAGCACAGCAATGTGTTCAGCCAAGCGGTACTAATATTTTGTGAGTCTTTATTTACGTTTTTCGGATTGTTGTTGAGTATTTGTGATTATCTGACTTTCTGTTTGGTTTTTAGAGAGCTTTATTAGTTTTCGGTTAGGGCGGTTTATGTTATATTCCGCTTCCGGGGCTATAAAAGTTCTGATAAAGTTACGTGCCAACGCGCGTATTTTGAAAAAAGTTTGAAAACCAAATATTGCTTTGGGGACAAAACCCTGGTGATGATAGCGGTAGGGCAACACCTCTTCCCATTCCGAACAGAGAAGTTAAGACTACCAGCGCCGAAAATACTGAACAGAAAGTTTGGGAAGATAGGTCGTCGCCGGGGTTTTGTTTTTGTCCCGCAAGTTTAATTTGTAATCCCAATTTGATTCTACTTAATATGCTAATCCTCGTTCGAACCATAGCACTTCGTGCTATAGCATCGAACTAAGGTTGTCGCCGGGGTTTTGTTTTTCCTGGCCTTTTACCTTTTTACAAGAGACTTATATTTTTACTAACTTAAGAAATTCTTCTATTTCCGGTTGAGTCGCGTCTTTTCCTAAAAGGCTGCTCACGTGTTCAGCTAAAGATTTCCTAATTTCTTCCGGTGGTTGTGAGTCACTTCGGAATTTATCCCTTTTCGCGATGGTGGAGGCGAGAATAAGTGCGTTGACCATTTTTTCGTTATCGTTGCCGCTCCAACCGAGTTCATTTGCGTGTTTAATCCTATCGCCCGCAACTTCTTTTGCTTTTTGAAGATCGTTTAGCTCTAAAAGATCGTTAATAGTGCCCGCCCAGTCTTCCTGGTCCTGTTCGGTGGTGATGCCATTTTTCTTAATCTTCTGTAGCACTTTTGAATACTTAGAATCTTCGGAGTCCGTTTCTATATTGTTTTCTGAAGTTACTTCAGCTTCTAGTTGTGGGGTTGTTGGTTGAGTTTGTGTTTCCGCAGCTGCTTCAGTGCTCTCTGTGTCTTTAAAATGCTCTAAATGCTTATAATTATTCCCCCCAATTTCCTGAACCTTTTTTTCCAAATTCTCACGGGTTTTTGCGTCCATCATCCAAAGGTTTACTCTGAACCCTTGAGCAAATTCAAAATCCACAACAGCCGGGTTTTTTAATCTTTCCCATGCCAGTGTTTTTGCCATGTCTTCTAACTCCTTCTCTTTTATGCGGTTGGCAGGAATTTGGTTGAAGTACAGATTTCCTGACAAGAGAATTGAATGTTCAACCTTATCGACCTTTGGTTTGAGCGCATTGGTCTTATATGGGTTGTAAACTTCCTCTTCAGTTAGTTTGTCATCATGCCAGGCCTTTGTATGGTGACGGGCAAGTTTATCGTACGCTTCTATGTATTTCTGATAATTTTCATCGGTGGGGGTTTCTGTCCATGCGAGATTTTTTTTGTAAAGGTCGTCCTCATACTGATCCTGTTCAAGTTGCCACTGTTTTCCTTCCGGTGACTTAGCTTCTTTCTGTTGTTCTGTGACTGTGACGTTAACATAGGGATCTACCTCGAACAGCGTTTTATTTTCCTCAACCACTTCCGGTTTCTCATCAGCAACCTCAGTGTGTTGTAAGTTGTGCTCTTCAGCCCTTGCCCTATCTTTAATAAGATCTTCAGCCTGTTGTTCATAAAATTCCGCATTTTCAGGTTCGGCAACTGAGTTATTTTCTATACCCATATCCTTAATTCTAACCTCTTTTAAGCGCGGTGGGCAATTTCCGCTAAAAAGGCTGGATTTCCCTATATTTTCACGTTATAATCTCCCCGTTCCCCTCTTAAAAGAAGGGAAGAAAGGAGGTTTTTGCTTGAGAAGGTTTCCGGTAGAAATACGAAGGAAGCCCGAAAAGCAAATACCCGAAAAATGTCAAAATCATCAAAGGTTCACAAACCGGGGTCGGCTATGGCAAAACTGCTAACCGAAAAAGATCTACAGATGAAAGATCTTAGACCCGGAGATTTAGTAGAAGGCATTGTTGTTAGTGTTTCTCATAGTGAGGTTTTGCTCGATGTAGGAGCGAAATCAGAGGGCGTCGTGTCCGGCTCCGATTTATCGGATGCCGACGAGTCTTTTAAGCACTTAAACCTTGGAGATACGATTTTCGCCAAGGTAGTGCAAGCCGAGAATCAGCAAGGCTACATAGTCCTTTCCCTGAGAAAGGCTGAAAAAGACAAGAAATGGAAAGGCGCGGAAGATGCGCTTGCTACGGGTTCTGTTCTCGAGGCCACGATTATTGAGTACAACAAGGGCGGTCTTTTAACCGAATGTTTGGGATTAAGAGGTTTTATTCCCCTTTCTCACCTTGACAGAAGCCACTTTGCCAACGATATAGCAAAGTTTGCAGCCGGAAGCGAGGCTGAGTTGAAGGAGTCGTTAAAGGCTCTGGCCGGCAAGGTTATAAAGGTAAAGGTAATAGAACTCGATCCTCTGAAGAACCGCTTCGTATTGTCAGAAAAAGACGCTTTGAGTACATACAGTGATGAAAGCAGGGAAAAAAGATTGCGGGAAATCGATGCCGGTACAACTCTGGAAGGCATTGTGACGGGAATAATGCCGTTTGGAGTCTTTATAGACTTGGACGGAGTTGAAGGCCTTGTTCACATCAGCGAGATAGCCTGGGAAAAGGTAAACAACCCCTCCTCTTACTTTTCAGTTGGTCAGACGGTTAAAGTTATGGTTCTCGGTATCGATGACCAAAGTAAGAAACTAGCTTTGAGCGTGAAAAGACTTACCCCCAATCCGTGGGAAACTGTGGAAAAAAGTTACCCGGTCGGAACTAAAGTTAAGGGAATTGTCAGCAAAGTTGTTCCGTTCGGAGCCTTTGTGACAATAGAGAAAGGTTTGGACGGCCTTATACACGTTTCCGAGGCCGCGGGACCTTTGAAAGAGGGCGACGAGGTCGAGGCCATAGTTATACAGGTTGATGGTACCAATCAGAAACTTGCTTTAAGCACAAGATCACAGGAATAGTTATTTTAACTAAGGATTTGAATATCCCCTGCCTTTCGAGGCGGGGGATTTGCAAATAATGCTAATAGACAGACTTACACAAAGAGCAAAATCGGTCCTACTTAAACTTCCCGAAAAGGAAGCTATTTCGAGTGCCAAAGTCCTTGTTGCTATAACGGAAGAGAACGGAATGGGTAATACTATCCTTCAGTCACTCGGAATTCACAACCTTAACAAAAGAAAAATGGTTTCACTGAACGATCTGACGCGCGAGGCCTTCGTTCAGGCCGCAAATTTCGAGCACATGTATGTAGGGACTGAGCACCTCATTCTCGCTCTTTTTAAAATGTGTGATTCCCCGGATTTTAGCCGGCTTCGTTTCGAGCTTATAAAGTTAAGTGTTTTCCCGAATACCATAAAATCTATCGACAAGAACAAAAAGACGCCGATACTGGATACTTTCGGTGAAAACCTGAACCAGAAAACTATACGCAATATGGACAAACCTCTTGTGTACAGGGCGGTTTACGAGTCTCTGGTAGCTTCGCTTCTTTTGAAAAACACCCCCAACGTTTTGATATTGGGTGAGCCGGGGGTAGGAAAGAGGGCCCTTGTCGAACTTTTGGCAAGGAACATTTCCTCTCTGGACGTTCCGCCCGCACTGGTTGGGTATCAGGTCATTGAGTTCGATATGCTGGCTTTTATGACCAGTCTTATGAACAAGAGCGGTGTAGAGACCGGTCTCGCGCAGTTGTCGGATGAACTAAGGTCCTTAAACCGTGTAATACTTTTTATAAAAAACTTTCAAAACTCATTTTTCGCAACGGCAATGGGATTTTCCATGCCGATTTTTTACTCAATGTTCAAGTCTGCCCTCGATAATTCGGATATTAAACTAATAGCCACGATGTCTTCTACTTTATACGAAAAGGTTTCGGCCGATAATGAACACATTCTTGAGGATTTCGGAACGGTCGAGGTGATAGAGCCTACGGAAAAAGAAACTCAGAAAATACTGGAAAGCACGGCATTATATTTAAGTGAGTTTCACAACGTCGACATAACGAAATCCATGGTTAACCTCATTTACAAAAAGGCTAAAGAGCTTGAGAGCGATGATAAATTCCCGCAGAAGGGTGTAGACCTTATGGATCACTGCTGCACGTTCGTTATTCTCAAGAAGAGCAGAATTCCCGAGAGCTACAAGGAGATGGTGGACAAAAGGTTTGATGTTCTGACCCAGCTTCAGACAACTTTAGATGAGGGCAAGTATGAGAAGGCTTTGCACCTGAGAAAAAAGATCAAGAGCTATGACCAGAAATTATCTTCTAAAGAGGAAAAAATATTTATTCCCGAAAAAAGGCTAAAGATGGTCACGGAAGATGTTAACGAAGCGGTGTCTGTTTTTAGAGAAGAGCGGGAGATGGACGAGGATAAAGCCGGGTTGAAAAACTTGTCCCTACTTTCGGAGAAAATAAGATCGAAGATAGTTGGGCAGGATGAGGCCGTTAATTTGGTTGCAAAAAGCCTGGTCCGCTCAAGGTTGGGTCTCAGATCAAGGAAAAGACCGATAGGTAACTTTCTATTCCTGGGGCCAACCGGTGTAGGAAAAACAGAGATGGCCAAGGTTTTAGCCGATCTGTTCTTCGGTTCTAAATCTCTCATCAGGTTAGATATGAGCGACTTCTCGGAGAAGCATAATGTTGCTAGATTGGTAGGTGCTCCCCCGGGGTATGTCGGTTACGGTGAGGGCGGCGAACTGACATCTAAAATAGAGACAAAACCGGATAGTGTTGTGCTATTCGACGAAATAGAAAAAGCGCACCCGGATGTTTTGAACATCCTGCTCCAGATTATGGAGGAGGGGGAGCTTGTAGATGCCAAGGGCACTGCATACGATTTTTCCCATGCGGTTGTCATACTTACCAGCAACCTGGGCACCGAGATACTGCACAATAATGAAATAGGTTTTGAAGAGAAAACTATCAGCGACAAGTCGGTTGAGGGAAGGCTGAGAAATAACCTAAAGAAGATACTGAAGCCCGAGCTTATGAACAGATTCGATGAAATCATTATTTTCAAGCGGTTGCAAAGAGATAACCAACTTAGGGTACTGGAATTACTCATAAAGGAGATAAATGTCACACTTAAAGCCCAAAACATTACTTTAGTTGTCTCTAAGGAAGTAAGGGAATACTTGCTGGAAAAAGGCGGATCCCTTGAGTACGGAGCCAGGGCTCTTAGAAGGACCCTGGAGAAAGAACTTATAGATTCGTTGGCCGAGTACCTTTTACACCACGAGAAAAGGCCGTTGTCACTGTGTGCCGCGATGTCCGGGAGAGAAATAAACATCTCCGCTAAAAAGGCCAAAAATTGCTAAGATACTAGTATGCCTAAGATCAGAACGGTATACACATGCCAAAACTGTAATTATCAATCTTCTCATTGGGTTGGGCAGTGTCCTCAATGCAATGAATGGAACACATTTATCGAGGATGTGGTTGTAGCGAACCGCACTTCCGGTCCGGGTTCCCGCGCGGGAAAAAGCGGCAGTGTGATACCGGTTCAACTTTCCAAAATATCCACGAAAAATATAAAAAGGCTTTCATCAAATATTTCCGAATTCGACAGAGTTCTGGGAGGGGGTTTTGTTCCCGGACAAGTGGTTTTGCTGGCAGGGGAACCTGGGATAGGGAAAAGCACTATCCTTACCGATATCGCAAAAAGTCTCGGCGCCCAAAAAATACTTTATGTTGCAGGAGAAGAGAGTCCCGATCAGATTAAAATAAGGGCTGAAAGGATGGGCTACCCGGCCGAAAATTTGTTTATTTTGCAGGAATCCGGGGTAGAGCAAATAATCTCGGCGGTCGAAACAACAAAGGATTTGGCACTGGTGATTGTAGACTCAGTTCAAACTATCTATTCGGAAGAAATTGCCGGTATTTCAGGTTCGCTCCCGCAGGTACGCGGCTGTACCCAGCTTATAACTATGGCCGCAAAACGAACGGGTATTCCAGTAGTGCTTGTAGGGCATGTAAATAAAGAGGGGGTTGTGGCAGGCCCCAAAGTTCTGGAACATATTGTCGACACGATCTTATACCTCGAAGGCGACCCTCAGCACATGTTCAGGATGCTAAGAACAACCAAAAACCGTTTTGGCCCGGTATCGGAAGTTGGGATATTTGAAATGCAGGAAAAAGGTATGAAAGAGGTCAAAAACCCATCGGAACTCTTCCTCGAAGAGCACGTCGCCGGAACTTCCGGGTCATGCGTGGTGGTGGTCATGGAGGGATACAGACCGCTTTTGTTCGAAGTCCAGGCATTGACGGTAAGAACCAGTTTCGGTTATCCCCGAAGGACCGCCAGCGGATTTAACGCTAACCGCCTCCAGGTACTGGTCGCTACTATCGAAAAAAGGACCGGAATAGATCTTAGTGGACACGATATTTATCTCAATGTGGCCGGCGGTTTTAAGATAAGTGAATACGCTGCGGATCTGGCCGTTTGCCTTGCCGTTATATCCTCCGTTAGAGACTTGCCGATAAAGGAGAAAAGCGTAGTATACGGCGAAGTAGGTCTAAACGGCGAGATAAGAAGGGTGTCCCACACCGAAAAAAGGTCAAAAGAGGCAAAAAAGCTCGGGTTTGAAATAATTATCTCCCCTGAAACTGCCAAAAGTTTGAGCGAGGCTGTATCAAAGGCGCTGTCCAAGGGATACAATCTAAATAGTGGAAAATACATTAAACAGACAACAGAAAAAAAAGGGAATTCCTCAGCTAAAGCAGTTTAACATCTGGGTCAGGGTCGCCTTTGGGGTCATATTCTTCATTTTAGGCTTCAATCTTTCAAGATCGGCGTTTTTTATGGAACTCCCCGTTTTCGGGTATCACACGGTGTGGGAATTTCTGATATCCGCGGCTGCCGGGTTAATCGGATTTTACGTTTTTCCGCTATTTTTAATAAGCGCGCAGTACTGGATTGAAGCCACAATCAATAAGGTTGTGAATGAAATAGTGACAAACTTTTGGGAACAACAATCCCGTAAAATTCAGGAAGCAAGACGGGAAAAGCAAAAAAGGAAGGTTGAAGAAGAAGATTCGAAAAGAAAATCAGATTGGCAACACGCTGTAGTTCTGGACACATCGGTTTTGGTGGACGGAAGGGTTGTCGACATCGTAAAGACCGGATTTTTAGATTACCGCTTAATAATTATTCAGGCAGTATTGGATGAACTTCAGACCATTGCCGACAGCAAAGACAAATTAAAAAGACAGCGGGGCAGACGGGGTTTGGATATAGCACGTGAACTTAAAAAGCACTCGAAAGTCATTATTCCCGACATAGGCGCGAACGGAAAAGGCGTGGACGCCAAACTTGTTTCCTTTGCCAAAGAACACAAATTGAAACTTATGACGATGGATTTTAATTTGAATAAGGTGGCACAGGTGTCAGGCGTTAAAACATTAAATTTAAATGATCTTATAAACGGGTTAAAAACGGTCATGCTGCCGGGTGAAACCATAAGGATAAAAATAGTTCAACAGGGCAAAGAAAAAGAGCAGGGTATCGGTTATTTACCGGACGGAACTATGATTATAGTGGAGGGTGCAAAAGAGCGCGTGGGCGAGGAAATAGAGGCTGTGGTGTCGAAAATAATACAGTCCTCGGCAGGCAGAATCATATTTTCAAAAATTGTTGAGCAGCAACAACTCTAAGGGACAACTCTAAGGATTGTAACGTCCATATTTTCCTAGTACCGAAAAATACAGTGATAGCTGTGATGGGGGAAGTGTATGAGAGCACAAAAAAACACTCCACCAGAAGCGACATAAATAGCGGCGACCGCAGAGTGTTTTTTGTCGAAGCGTTTTTGCAATCTAGGATTGCAATAAGTCCATGCTTCAGAGCAGCCGAAGCATGATTTATATAAACTTTATATTATTTACCACGCTTAACAAGCGATGGTTGTTAGTCTGACACCCGTATTTTTATGGAGGACTGCGAAGTTTCGTATTAAATACTTACGTGCGTTGCTGTTACAGAAGTACATACTGTTATACAGTTATATGTACAGGATGGATTCTGGAGCAACCTATAAGTTAGGAATTTTGTGTGGATAACTTTTAGGAATGTGGATATTTATTAAAGGAGGTACTTTATGGAAAGTAATAAGATAAAAACGACCGTATTGCTTGATAGGACGCTTAAGAAACTTGCGCAGGTGCACGCGATACAAAATGATATGACGCTGGGTGGGTTGATCGAGGAGGCTTTGAGGAAGTTTTTGGTTTGATTAACTGTTCCGGGCTGTTCTAGGTTTCGGCGAACAGATAATGTATTCGTATTGTCGCTTTTCCCCGTTATAACAGGCACGTTTTATATTAGACGTAACCTGTAGTAAATGATATAATCTTAACATTCAATGAGGAAGAGGAGGATACATGAGTGGTTATATGGTTATGGGATTTTTAGGTGCCTTGGTTGCCGGATTTGTGTTTAAGTGGAAAGTAATCCGGTGGCTCGTGATAAATCTTATTCTCGTGGGCGCGATTTTTTTAGCCGCGGGATGGTATCTCTCAAAATATTGGGAGGTGGATTACACGAGCGGGATGGGAGAAGCATTGCCTATAATTTTCATCGTTGCCGCCGGAAACATTTTAGGTGCTATTACCAGGGCAACTATGGATCGGGCACGTGACGCTAAGAAGGACGAAAATTCTTCCAGGTAAGTTTACAAGGCCCGTGGGTAAAGGCTATATTAAAGACCAATACCCCCGGGCCTCTTTTTTTCAAAACGTCCCATAGTTTTGACAAAAAAGTGGGTATCTGTTACTATCTAGTGTGTTCTGGAAGGAGACGTACAACCGCCTAATTTCAGGCGAATCTCCCAGAATACAAAATTTACTTAAACTGTTGATTTATGTGCCCGTGGGGTTCATCAATTAGCAGTTTATCAGCTGCTTTTTACCGGTAGTAATGCCGGTGAAAGTACTTTGACAAGGTAGGTGTGGAATCCTCTTTAAAGGACTATTTGATTAGGCCGGTTATAGTTTTATTACTATTCCGACTCTGGTTCTCGCACCCCTTTTGTACATATCCTATCTTATTTGTGTGGATGTGTGTGGAAGGGGTGTGGGACCCAAATCGTTATGTTTTTTCAATCAGGTAGATGAAGGGCTTCAGTCAGCCCGACCTATAAGGAGGTTAAAATGGCTAAGCTTCGTGAGCGTGTAGATAAGGTTGTTGTTTATGTCGATAAGCACCCACTACACGTTGTGGTACCGGCGATCGTTTTGATTCTTGCCGTTATCATTTTCGTGGGCATTCCCGCAGTTGGAAAAATCGCTAACGCGTCCTCTGAACAATCCGTTGCCAAGGGACCTGTGGTAGCTCCTTCCGCCGATTCGCAACCCAAGATTCAGGAACCTGCGGCCAAAGAGCCCGTAGTCCCTGTAGCACCGGCCGTCGTTGAACCTGTCGCGGCTCCACAGCAAACCCGCTCAGCGGAGGTTGTTACAACCATTCGCCAGGTAGGTGGGGCTGAGGAAATCATAAAGGACTGGCACAACGAGGCTGCGGTTACCGTGAAAATGCCTGTTTTGACCAGCCTCAACCTCGGATGGGGAAATGTTCACGAAGTGGACGGGAAACCTATTTACTTCATGGCCTTTTCATCCGACAAAGGTACTGCAGGATATAGCGGTGTGAATTACGAGTTTGGCACGGGTTTCGTCGGCGTTATTATGACCGACAAAGCCGAATCTATTTCCGTAACCACCGGCTGGAATGCATCTGATGAAGATGTCAGCAAGAGACACTTCAACGTTTGGTCCGAGGTCTATGTGGTTAACTCCAGTATGGACAAGGATCTGGTGGCGGAACGCTTGGTTGCAGAATGGATTGTTGACCAGGGCAAGGATGTGGGTTTCTACGTTAAGTCGGACGGAACGGTTGTCAAAATGAAATATGATGACGCCGTAGCGTTCAACGAAGCGAACCCGCCCCTCTTCCCCGAACAACTTCCTCAGCAAGCCGAAGGGTCTACCAAGTCTGTAATTATGACTGTGACCCAGGTCGGAAGCGGCCCCATCATGAAGGATTGGAAGAATGTGGTAGCTGGTTCTGTAAAGATCCCGGTGGCTGACACGAACAACTGGGAAGGTATCCTTAAGGATGCAGCCGGCAAGCCCGTTTATTTGGTCCTGATTTCTTCTGATGCGGGTACTGCAACGTTCGAGGGTAAAGAGAAAGATTTCAAGGAAGGTTTTGTTGCAGCTTTCATTACCTCAGAACCCGAGAGCATCGTCGTAAAAACAGGCTGGAACGGTGATAATAAAAACTTCAATGTCTGGGCCCAGAAATTTATTGTGCCGGCAGACGAGGACATCGACGAGATATTGAAAGAGATGTTGACGTCCTACAAGAAAAACCAAGGAAAATCCATCGGATATGCAATTTTGTCTGATGGCAGTGTGTTTGAACTGAAGTAAGACCCCACACCCACCCCGAACGAAGGCTGTAAGAATTGTAGATGCTGAACCCTTTATTTTGTCTAACAAGACAACATATTGGATTCTCTTCTCGTTCTTACGGCCTTGTTTTTTTGTACGGGTTTTTCACAAACCCCATGTACGCTCCCATCCCCCTTAACCCCGCACTACCGACGTGCTACCATAGTATCAATGGAGACAACGAGGCTTCCGGCGAAAATTTCGGAGAAGATAAGAACACTTTTTTCGGACAAATACCTCATCATCTTGGTCGCTATTATCACTTTCCATATCACTTTAAATATAATCTGGCAGATCTTAAATACAGCGCCCCCGACATGGGACAGTTCCGGTCACATAGTCCTTTCCTACATTTTTACAGACAGAATTCCCGAGTTTTTCGGTGGCCACGTAAATTTAATATCCCTCATCAAAGTTTCCACATACTATCCTCCGTTCTTGCACTTTCTTGGTAGCATTGTATTTTTTGTAATCGGCAGAAACTACGAGTATGCCCTAATGTTAGGAACCGTCTTTTTTATTATTGCGCAGGTTTATTTGTACTTAATAGTTAAAGAAGTTACTCGGAATATGAAAACGGCTGTATTGGCGGTATTAATTTTTTCTCTTTTCCCACAGGTCTGGGAGCAGAGTAGGCAGTATCATCTGGACGTCCCACTCACCGCACTTTTACTGGGTGCTTTTTACCATTTAATTAAATCGCGGGGTCTTATAGACAAATACCACTCCATCCTCTTCTTTTTTCTACTCGCGTTCGCGCAGCTCACCAAATGGTATGCCTTTGTATTTCTGGCTTTTCCATTCCTTTACCATGTTTTTTACTCGCCTTTTAAAGCGAAGGTTTTGCACGACAGGAACAGATGGACAAACATGGTAGTCGGAGGCCTTATTGTGTTGCTCGTTGCTGCTCCGTGGTACGTAGTTAACCTCAGGACCATTTTGGAAAACGTTCAGGTGTCTTCTACAGCGGACGCCGGCGACCCTTCCGAGGTCCTAAGCTTCGAAAGTTTTTTTCACTACATAAAGCTCTCAACCACGCATCAGATTGGGATAATATCAATGCTTTTGTTCATAGTGTCGGTAATGTTTCTCTTCAACCAGAATAAGAAAATGGGCAGATATGTTCTTTGGGCGACCCTCATACCATATTTTGTTCTTACATTGATTCAGAACAAGGACCTGAGATATATACTTCCTCTGACACCGCTTTTTGCCTTCGCTATAGCGTATTTTTTCACAATGCGTCCGACTAAGAAACTACCGAATATCGGAATAGGAATCTACCTTTTCTATCTCTTTTTCTATTATTTCTTTTTTTCGTTCAATCAATATCAAACACTGCCAAAATCGCTCTATTTCATATCAACGCTTTTCGCAGGCCCCGGATACAGACTTACCTGGGTAGCTGAACCCTACTCCTACGCATACAACGGCAAGGATTGGAAGGGCGAGGAGATAATACACACGATAAATAATCTGGCGAATGAAGAACCTAATATTCACGGCAAGTATAGGGTTTTGGAAGTGTCGGACAACAGATTTTATTCCATAGCATCATTTGACATGTATTTGCTCGAAAACCGCTATTTCGAGATGAACTTACAGATTCCCTACAACCGTCCCGACCCGTTAAGTGACGAAGAACTTACAAATTATTTGGCAACGATGGATTTTGCCATTATTCCAAAGGACCCGGGGCCTCCCGGACTGAGAAATATTGCTGTATTAAGACAGTTGGTGGCCTACTTTTTAGATGGCCAGCATCCTGAATTTGAACTTGCCCGGTCATTCGACCTGCCTGATGGAAATGTTCTGTACCTTTTTAGAAGGAGTGATTACCTGAAGTACAACAACCCCGCGTTGTCACAGGAATACCTTAGAGTTTATATGGGAAATAATTTAATACTCGACCGCGAACTGTTGCCACGCCGATCTTTTAATGTGAGATTTTACAAGGACAGTGGGGAGTTTGTAGACATAAATTACCCTGAAGGTGGGGGAAATCAGATGAGGCTTAGCTTGGAGGGTGTGAGCAGAGTTAAAATAGACCTTCCGGCCCGCGAGATGAACATTAAGGAATTGCATGGGTGGAGATACTACGACCAGCATTTTATCAGAGATGGCAAATATGACGAATTGCTCCGTGGTTCGTACGACACTTATGTTTACTATTCGGGAAGATTGGCACCGAAAAATGTTTTCACGCCGTTCACCGCTTTTGACGGTTCTGTGGAGGTGGCCTTAGGTGACGGGGTGGTGAACGTTACTCTTGCTGATTCTTCGGATTCAGTTTACGTGGCTTATGCCTATAACGGTTGGAGATGGGAGTCTGCGGTTTTGAACAAGGACAAAGGCAGTGTTTCTATTTCTCTTCTGGATCTGATTCAAATTGAGGTCACGAGCAAGAAACAGATCATTAGGGGATTCGATAAGATGTGGGATTTCTTTATTTGTTATGACGGAAATGCTATTTGTTTTTACCCTTTAACGGAAATCCTATAGGTTGCTTGACACGGTTTTTGGGTGTAAAATCACGTCAGTTTCCAATATTCAGACCTTAAAATAAAAGGAGGAAGTAATAGATGAAAGCAAAATTTGTCGTTTTCATCGTTGCGTTGGTTGTACTAGCTACTACCGGTGCAGTGCTTGCTGAGTCATATCAGGAGTCCAGCTGTGGTAACTATGTTTGGGTTGAATTTCCAGGACCTCTTGGAGAAAGTGCTTCATGGAATACTACGGATAAGGCTGTGCTGACTACAAGATTAGGATTTTACTCTCTTGTGGATCGAGCTTTTATCATCGGCCATGGGGATTACACTCTCGCCGGGGTACCGGCAAATAATACCTGGGGGTGTTTCTATACAGGCGGGTATTACCCGCCCCAGAGTAGGGTTGACGAAATTGTTGGTAGTCTGAATCCGGCAGAGTGTATTTTTGTAAGTGAGGAAGGAACCATTACGGTTAATAATCCGGTAAATGGCTCGTGCGTATTACCGGAACCGCCCCCACCTACTGTTACTCCGACCGTATTGCCGACTGAAATCGCGACAGAGACCGAAACTGTAGTTCCAACGGTAACTCAGACGGAAACACCGACCCCGGAACCTTCAGCGACGGTAACACAGCAGCCCAGTTCAACAGCTACAGCAATTCCCGTTCCTTCTGTTCTTCAAGGCGGTGTTAACACCGTCGAAAAATGGAACGATGCTGTAAACGGAAGTGATCTTATCATCGTGACCGGGTATGCCTACGACATAGTATTAGTGGCATATACCGAGCCCGACACCGCCTTAAATTTGCGCATTGGTGTCGAAAAAGAAGACGACCCAAACATCCAAAAGGGAACGGGCACTTTCAGCTGGAACCTTGCAGGATACTGGGATCTCGTTGTTGCATCCAATGCCGAAGGGGTTGTCGAAGTAGTGGTTCACGTGAGCTCGGTTGTCGGGTTACCCGGCAAAACTCACTTTGTGTCAGCAGGATATGGTGATCAAACACCCGAATCCTGGCAGGCAACGGTAAGTAGCGGCGGTAGTTATCAGGTCTTTTTACCTCTAATTACGCGCTAGTTTGAAACCGAACGGTATCGAGATGCTGGATTTATCCACTCTTGGTACCGTTTTTTTTTGCCCAAACCCCACCTTACCGAAACAAGCACCAATTGCCCAAAACCCTCATAAAACCTATACTTGAAAGGTGCATATTAGCGTGCCCAAATTATCAACACTTAAAAAACTACCGAAAATAAGTTTTTATCCGGCGCTCCTTTTCAGCATAATCCTAGTAATTTCGATTAAAAACTATACTCCGGGCACTTTTTTAACGGGCTGGGACACCTTGCATCCAGAGTTTAACCTCTCAGCATATTGGAATCGCATACTGGGTGGTGTGTGGCAGGAACATCAGGGATTAGGAGCCGTGGCGTCCCAATCCCACGCTTCCGAGATCCCGAGGATACTTATTATTTCCATAATAGATCTTTTCTTCGGCTTGAATTTTATACGCTACGCCTACGCGTTTCTGATGCTTTTTATCGGTCTGTTCGGTGTTTACTTTTTTCTCAAAGATGTATTACTCCGCAAATTTCAGGATTCTTCCAAATTACTGGGTGCATTCTCCGGAGCACTTTTTTATCTGTTAAATCTTGGGACGTTGCAGCATTTTTACGTTCCTCTGGAGATGTTTTTGACTCATTTCGGGTTTTTAGGTTGGTATATGTGGTCTTCCTCTATGTTTTATCAGACGGGAAAAAGGAAATATTTGGTGCTCTTTTTCCTTTTTACGCTCTTTGGGTCTGCTCAGGCACACACGAGCACACTTTTTTATGCCTTTTTCATATACTTTTTTGCGTATTTTTTGATCGTTCTCCTAATGGATCTTTCCCAAAAATTGTTGTGGCGACCCGAGTACATAAAAAGGGCAGTTATAATTTTTGTTTCTACCTTACTCATAAATTTCTTCTGGCTACTCCCCAATTTTTATTTTGTTGTAAACCACGGCGGGGAAGTGAACATGTCCAAGATACATGGGTTGTTCTCCAACGAAGCTTTTTTGGCGAATAAAAAATATGGAGGCACCCAGGACGTCACTATTTTAAGAAGTTTTCTGTTCAGCTGGGGGGAACACACGGGAGATGCACAGTACGGTGAGCTATTGGATGAGTGGATCCTGCACCTCGATAGTCCAGGGGTGTTGATGTTGGGTTACGGGCTGTTCATTTTTGCCTGCATAGGAGTAATAGCCTCTATCATAAGAAGGGAAAAGTTCGGGTACGGAGTATTTGCCTTCTTCGCCATCGGAATATTTTTTCTTTTCAACGTCAACCCTCCGTTCGGCGGTCTTTTTGTGCTTATGCAGAATACCGTTCCTTTGTTTAAAGAAGCCTTCAGATTTCCATTTACCAAGTTTTCAATCGGACTGATGTTCGCTTATGGTGCTTTTTTCGGTTATGCGATGAGCTGGTACGCGAGTCTTTTTCACAAAATTACGCGGAGAATACTGCTTCCCAAGTTTGTGAGAGGCGCTATCCTTACCGTTGTAACCGGGCTTTTGGTTTACTATATGTGGCCGGCATTTTCAGGCAAGCTTATAAGCCCGTCAATGCGCGTCGATATCCCAAAAAGATATTTTGAAATGTTTAAGTACTTTAATTCGCAGAACGTTTATGGAAGAGTGGCCGACTTTCCGGTGCACAGCTTCTGGGGCTGGGTATATTACGATTGGGACCCGGCAACGCGCCTGGGCTACCAGGGCGCCGGATTTTTGTGGTTTGGAATAAAACAACCCCTGATGGACCGTGAGTTTGATAGGTGGAATCTGTTGAACGAGCAATATTACAGGGAAATGTCGTACGCGGTATATTCCCGCGACCCAGAGTTATTAACGGACGTTTTGGATAAATACAAGATAAGATGGTTATTGTTGGACGAATCGGTGATGATACCCGCAGCCGACAGCAAACAACTGTTTTATCCCGAGATTAAGAAACTGTTCACGGAAACACAAAAAATCGTACTCAACCGCGATTTTGGACAGGGGCTGGCTGTATACGAGTATACTCCGGTGCAATCCATATCAAGGGTAGAGACTTTCGATACATTTTATCCGGTCGGTGACGTTGTTTACAAGGAGCCGTACGACACCGTCTACTCTTACTACAATCCCTATATAAGCGGCGGAGAGGAGAGTTTTCCTTATGTGGGACTGACCAACACCGATGAAACAATAAAAGAAGA
>MEWF01000009.1:9331-10642 GCA_001773255.1 candidate division WWE3 bacterium RIFOXYC2_FULL_42_13 | reverse complement strand
ATCCTCCCACATCCAGGTTATATGCGGGAGCGGATGTTCCAATACCCAGTCTTGTTTGAGTGTTGTCCCACCATAGATTATTACTACCTGATATGGAAGTTGAACCTGAAAAGAATGCTACCTGTGTTGCAGTGCCTGAGCCTGATATTGTTGCGGTACCTGTTGTATCGGTGTCAGATGCACAGTACCAAGCGGATATTGATGAGTTCCATTTAAGTATCTGGGTATTGGAACACCCCCCAAGAAGTCTAAGACCCGAAGCTGTTACCTCAAGTCCTGAGTTATTTGATGTGACAGAAGTTGTACCTGTTGTGTCGGAATCTATTGTTATACTATCTGCCGAAAGGGTTATACCGTTTCCCGCCCCTATATTTATTGTTGTTGCCCCCGGTCCTGTTCCTCCCGTCAGTCCCGATCCTGCAGTTATTGCGGTTACGGCATAAGATACAATGTTATTTGAATCCAGTAGGGTACCGGATCTTCCATCAAGTAGGTTTATTTCGACGGCAGAAGATATTACTCCCGTTCCTCCTATGAAGAGATTGGTCACATTTGCGCTCCCTGCCACATCCAAAGCAAATTGTGGGCTGGAAGTGCCAATACCCAGTCTTGAAGTTGAATTGTCCCACCAAAATGAATTTGAGCCTGTCAGAGTCGCAGAACCTGACCAGAAGGATACTTGGTTGGCAACTCCTGTACCCGATACAGAGCCTGCGGCAACACTACTTAAATTAACTCCATTCCAATAAAGATCGCCGCTAATATTATAAAGTCTATTGGTCGTGGGAGAAGGAGCACTCACCGATCCCAAATAAATTCTCCCAGCAACATCAAGCTTTTCCGCCGGAGCAGTTGTACCTATTCCGATATTTCCACCCGTTTCGTACAAAACACTTTCGGTCACCGAATAGGTTCCGCTGAATTTTGCGAGGTAGTTGGCCGTTCCCGACCCTCCTATGCCTGCGCCCGACCCGGAACAGTTGCCTGAAGTATCGCACACCTGATTGCCGTTTTGGTAAATTGTTGTACCACCGATACTTCCGTTAACAGAAAGTTCTCTGGAGGGGGCAGTTGTACCTACGCCAAGTCTCGAATTTGCGGTGTCCCACCAAAGGCTGTTTGTTCCTGTAAGACCCGTAGAGGAGTTCCAGAAAGCGAGTTGAGTTGCGGCACCACTCCCTGTCACGCCGCCTATGCCGGATACAGAAGTGCATTTCCATACAGTATTCGTGGCATCCCAGGAAAGTACTTCGTTGGCTCCGCACCCCCCAAGAAGTCTAAGACCCGAGGCTGTGACCTCAAGTCCTGAGT
>MEWF01000009.1:1728-9312 GCA_001773255.1 candidate division WWE3 bacterium RIFOXYC2_FULL_42_13 | reverse complement strand
CCCTATATTTATTGTTGTTGCCCCCGGTCCTGTTCCTCCCGTCAGTCCCGATCCTGCAGTTATTGCGGTTACGGCATAAGATACAATGTTATTTGTATCTATTAATGTTCCGGTACGTCCTGCAAGCATGTTTATTTCCGAAGTGGTAGCGGTAACACCATCCAGAATATTAAGTTCCGTTGCGGAGGCGGTAACGGCTGAACCTGCGATAAAAAGTGTTGAGATATTGGCGGATCCTCCCACATTTAGTATGTATCCTGAGTTAGCTGTTGTTCCTATACCAACAAATGTTCCGTTGTCATAAACCATACCCGTAACAAGGGAATTGGCATCTGAAATACGGGCCAGATAATTTGAGGTCAGAGACGTACCGTCAACAAGGGTCGATCCCCATACTCTTGAGTCTATGGTTCGGCTCTCAAGTACTCCTGAGGCTTGTGTCACAACCTCGTTACCTGATCCCGCAGACAAAGAACCTATCCTTGCAGTCCCCGCCACATCCAAACTATAAAGAGGAGCACTTGTTCCAATCCCTAATCGCGCACTTGCGTTGTTCCACCATAAATTGTTGTTTCCTGTAAGAGAACTTGCACTATCCCAGAAAGCTATTTGTGTCGCAGCACCAGCTCCGGTAATACCGCCAATGCCTGACACAGATGCACATTTCCACACCTGTCCGATTGCATCCCATGAAAGTATCTGATTCGATCCGCAGCCCCCTAATAATCTTAGCCCGTCTGAGGATGCTTCTAGTCCTGAGTTAGACGACGACACCGCGGTTGTGCCGGTTGTAGCGGTGTCTATTGCAATACTGTCCGTCGCGACGGATATTCCGTTTCCCGCTCCGACATGAAGAGTTGTTGCCCCCGGTCCCGTTCCGCCTAAAAGACCCGACCCCCCGATTAAGGAAGTAATAGCATAGTTTGACACGTTGTTTGAATCTACTAGGGTCCCTGTGCGTCCGGTCAACAAGTTAAGTTCCGTTGTGCTGAGTGTGGCCCCATCCATAATATTAAGTTCGGTAGCACTCGCCGTAACTGCCGTGCCCCCTACTTTTAAGGCATTAGTATTCAAGGTTCCATTCACAAGCAATGTGGCGGTAGTTTCGGTAAAGGAAAGAAGGGTGTTATCGGTCGTCATTGTTCCGGTGTTATCGGCATAAAATACCCCATTAGGTTGGTACCCGACCGTAGTTATAGGTCCGACAAACGTACCGTAAATTGTCCCCGCTACCTCAAGGTCGCCTTCTATGTAGCCACTTTCTTGCTGTCCTGTTATCCATGCTGCGGTCGAACTACCGTTTCCGACATGCAGTGCGAATTGCGGGTCAGTTCCCCCTATGCCTACATTGCCGTCGGCTGATATATATATACGTTCGACATCATTTGTCCTAATTGTAAGACCTACACTGTCGGCAGTTCCTATAAAATCCGTGGTATCATCCGTTCCTGTGTTGCCTGCAAGCATCCACGCATAGGAAGAAACAAAAGCATCGGAGTCCGACCAGACAGGTGCGGAACCGCTCACCATGAGTATTTGATTAGGGGAACCAATGGTAAGAGCTGTCATAGTATTTCCTGAACTGCCTACTAAAATACTTCCCGCAGGTACTGTTGTTAATCCCGTACCGCCGTAGCCGGGAGCAATTGTGGTTCCGTTCCACACACCTGTAGTAATAGTTCCGAGAGAGGTGATGCTGCTAGTGGGTAAAGACGCCCAGCTCCCGTCTTCGATCATGAGGATGTTGCCGTCATCCGTGTCAAGATCACCTACCTCGATCCCGCCTAGACCGACTACTTTGACATCGTTTAGGCCGGTTCCTTCCACATCACCCTTGATGTCCAGGAATTCCTCCAAGGTAGTTTCAGTTACATCGTCTATGGCCAGGAGGTTGTTAAGAGATGCCTCGTCTGTCATATCTATCTTGCCTGTTGTAAGAGTACCGGTTCCTAGGTTTGCGTCCGCGTTTTGAGTTTCTATGCCGCCTAGTAATGAAGATAGCCCTGTAACCCTAATTGTTTCATCTATATTCACATTTCGTCTAAAATTGGCAGGAACATTTATGTTGTAGATGTAGCTGGTGATTTTGTCTTTTGAGCCAAGGGTTAGCCCTCGTATTTCGTAACCCTTTTCGTTTCTTTCGTTTTTGGTGCCGATGCTAAACGAAAGAATTTCTACGCCATTATCTGTAAATCTTACATTTTCGGATAGACCCGCCAGAAGTAGTATCGCTGCGAACGACACTACGGCGAATTTTGCGGTTTTAAAAAGTCCGGGGGCTGTTTTTAAAGTTGTACTGTGCGCAAAATTTTGAGGGAGATCACTATGTGTTTTATTTAGGTTAGGTAGAACGCCGTTAATTTTTGGCCATGTAAATTTGAAGGGTTTAACCGAGGACCTGTTTTGAAAAAAAGTTTGAACAGTAACTGTCGATGTGTCGTTAACGTTAACATATGATTTTTTGCGTGCTTGTTTTTCTTCGTCCAGTATTTTTTTGAATCTTGCGACCTCGGATACATCGTATACCCTATAATTATTATCCAGTCTTCTTGATGAGATTTTACCCTCCGCTTCGAACCTTCGGAGTGTAGAGGATGAAACGTTTAATAAATTCGCGGCTTCGGATACTTTAACATAACCTTCACTACGAAAAATGTTTGAGTCTAAATTTGAGTAATTTTTTTTGTTATCTTGGGCAGCTATTTCCATGGCAGGAAGGTTTACTATTTGCTTATCTTGCAACAGATAGTAAAGTTATTACAAATAATAGAGGGTTTTTTTTACTCAGTCAATACTTTTTTTCCTTTTGCTAACAACAAGTGATAAGGTTTTTCAGTTTTATGTTTATTAATATTTACATAGGAGCCTCAAACCTTGTTTTTGCTTTTATTGGCAGTCTTTTCGCATAATTAAATTATTAACGTGTGATAATATGATATTTTTTTGCTTTTAAGTTGTGTGTTTTTAGGTTGTAGCTAGAACCTCTTTGAGAGATGTAAATCTATGACGTGCTCGACAATCCCTATAAATTCTATCGCGAAGGTTTGCGAATATTTCTTTGGTCGTTATACGAAGTTTTTATTTTTTTAGCCCCCGGTTTTAATAGACCCCATAGTACAACAAACTTTTTAACGTCCGGTGTGTTTTAAAAAATCCTATCTGCGTGCAATTGTTCAGAGATTTAACCTCACAGATTCAATCGTGGTGTTTCGGGAAGTAAGTCGGGGTAAGAGATACTCCGTAAATCAAAATCAGCTTAACACGAGCTAACCTGGGGGTGTAGAAACTTTTCCAGGGACGACGGGACACCCGAAGCTAAGTTTCTCCTACTATTTCTTCTTTTGGTAATATTGGTTCGGATTTGTTCTGATCGTTCGTCGGAGGGGAGAAGAGAGGCTTTTAAAATTTTGTCGCACCCCCCCCGGTTTTTGTAATTAACCCGATCAAAACGCATAACCCAATGACCGTGTAATAGTATGACAAACTTCAGACATCCGAAAAATCCCGGGCGTCGTTAAATCTACAAGTGTTTTGTAAATAACGACATTGCCTGTATTCCCAAAACCTTGTCAAATACCGTGGATAAAAGAAGAAACGTCTATCCTATCCAAAATTATTTTTACAGCACACGGGCGTCCGCCATCCATATATATTTTTTTCAAGGTGGCCCGCCCACCCCAACACTTTTATTTCCGGAGACACGCCTTGCATTGACGGTTAATCCAAATTTCCTTATTATTGTACTAATGTATAAGTCTCTGCCTAAGTTAAAAATACACGCCTTGACGATTACCATCTTGGCCTTTTTGTTCACCCCAAGAGCGCAAGCCCTTGAGACCAACACGGCCTATTCTTTACAAATACAAGACAATAAAGGGAACGGGGGGGACATCGTTACTTACAAAGACGGGTTATATGCGATTTCTGCTGAAAAGTACGATACTCAAATGTTCGGTGTGATAGTCGACACTCCTACCACATCCTTTGAAGACACTAATTTGACTGATTATAAGTTGGTCACAAGCTTCGGGGAAGTTGTCGTAAACGTTTCAAACAGGGACGGGGAGATTAAGGAGGGTGATTTTATAACAAGCTCCGACATACCCGGCGTCGGTGTGCGCGCCAATGAGAGCGGTCAGGTTCTCGGCGTTGCCCTGGAAAACTACACACCGGCAAATAATGAGGATATCGGGCAGATCCTCGTTTTTGTAGATATAAAGACTAGTTTTATAGACAAAAAGATCAGTAAGAACCTACTTGAAATACTGAAGACGAGTCTTACATCCCCATTCATGACCCCGATAGAAGCACTTCGCTACTTGCTCGCCATACTTACGGTATTCGCTTCATTTGTTATCGGTTTCTCGTCATTCGGAAGGATCACGGGTACTAGTGTAGAAGCTTTGGGCCGGAATCCAATGGCCGGAACGTCCATACGGCGTGTAGTTATTTTTAATTTTGTATTGACGGTTATTATCATGGCCGTTGGTTTGGCGATTGCGTATTTCGTCCTGGTGTTATAGATTATCTGTATGGATCTTGCAATCTTACTGCCCAACGAGTTCTTTACGGAAAGAGTTTTTTACTTTGTTATTGCCTTTTCCTCTCTGACCGTTTTTATTCTAGTTCTAGTATTTTTGTATATACTCCAACGCAACAAGCAGGAGAGAGAAGTCTTTTTGGAAAAGGAGATTAAAGATAAGGCCTATGCTGAAGCCATGAAAATAATGGATTCCGCGCGTCTAAAATCCTTAAAAATTTTAGAAGAAAGCCAGCTTAAAGCTCACCGGTCATTAGACAGTGCAACTAGTTTAAGTAAAGAAGCTCGTGATGATTTGGATAGGAAATTCGCTGCCATTTATGACAAACAAACCGCAACTTTGGAGGGACTGGGTCAGGAGCTGGTGAAAACATACAAAGATGCCCTGGAAAAGGAACGTCAGGAAAATCTGCAGGTTATCGGTGAGACATCGGATATGCTGAAGAGGGAGTTAACCTCGGAGGTAATGGAAATAACCGATACGGTGAGAAAGGGTACCATCGAAAAGCAAAAAGAGATCGAAAAGAAACTGGAAGACGAGTATTCCCGTATTGAAGAGGAAATCAACGCGTACAAGGCTCAGAAAACCGAGGACATTAACGCCAGGATATTTGACATAATAGCAAAGGTTTCGGATAAAGTGCTAGGGAGGGTAATAGATCAGTCGTCGCACGAAAAGTTTATTCTTGACACACTTAAAGAAGAATTAATGAAGCAGGGGTTTACAGTTAAAAATTGACAACATATGAATTATCTAACCCCCGAAACTCAAGCCCTGATACTGAGCTCTTTACAGACAGTGCCTCGGGCAACTGAAATGTCCTTTCTGTTGGACGAGATAAAGTCCGCTACGTACACCCAAGGTTCGGATATGAAGGGACTCTTCGAGAAACTATCTTATTACTCCAAGGAGTTGGCGGATCAAATGAATGCCACAGATTCGGGAACTGCCCGAGAGATTGTAAAAGAAACTCAGGAACTTATAAAACAGTCTGACAGGATGAGAGTTGAAATGTCATATGCACCTTCTAAGGATTTTGTATCCGGGTTGCACGAGATTTTTGGTGTACTGGGATACCAAAACTTTTTACTGGAATTCACCGTTGTTCCCGAGGCAGGAACCGGAGCACGTTTTTATCACAATGGGAACTTTATAGATATTTCAATGTTTGACCTGATAAAAGAAAAAATGCGTGGGTTCAATTTTAATATTTGAAATGATAAATCAGGAAGAAAGCAGACAAAAATTTAGTCAGTACCTGGAACAAACGGGCGAGGTTGGTTTCATCGAAAAAGTTCAGCACCCCATTGCACACGTTTCAGGTATTCCCGGGGTCGGTGTGTGGGAAGTTGTTTACTCCGAGAACGGGTACATGGGTGTGGTAATGGCTTTGGCGGGAGACTTTGCTGAAGTGCTCTTGTTTACTAATGAGATGATGTTGGTCGGAACAAAGGTTTGCCGGACGGGTAGACCGCTGGAAATTGGGGTGGGTGAGTCTTTGTTAGGCAGTGTCATAGATCCTCTAGGTTTTTCACTAAAAGATGGGGTCGTAACTCCCGGATTGATCGAAAAAAGAGGAATTGATATACCGCCCCCTGGGATAGATATAAGAGAAAGAGTACGCGAACCCTTGGAAACAGGTCTTTCCATGGTCGATTTTCTTATTCCACTAGGAAAAGGTCAAAGGGAACTGGTTATAGGCGACAGAAATATAGGCAAAACGACTTTTGTTATGCAGGCCATGCTTTCCCAGGCAAAGAAGGGTGCTGTTTGCATCTACGCCGGCATAGGCAAGAAGAAACACTCTATAAAAGAAGTAGAGATGTTCTTGTGGGGTCACGGTATTTCACGCAATAGCGTAATTGTTGGAGCAAGTTCCTCGGACCCTATTGCCGAGATATACATAGCTCCCTATACAGCTATGACAATCGCTGAATATTTTTGCTCAAAAGGCAGAGATGTTCTGTTAATACTTGATGATCTCACAAACCACGCAAAATACTATAGAGAAATGTCGCTGATTTCAAAAAAATTTCCGGGTAGAGATTCGTATCCCGGAGATGTATTTTACGCGCACGCCCGTTTGCTAGAGAGGGCCGGGAATTACAAATTGGCCGACGGAAAAACTGCGGCAATCACTTGTCTCCCTGTGTGCGAAACAATCGGTGGTGACATATCCGGATATATTCAGACAAACTTGATGTCAATTACTGACGGTCACATCTTTTTTGATCAGGACCTTTATAAGGCAGGTAAACGTCCCGCTATCAACTATTTCCTTTCCGTTACGAGGGTAGGACGTCAGACACAGAGTAAGGTAAGGTGGGGTATAAACAGAGAGTTGTCCAGCTTCATGGTACTTCATAGTAAGACGGAAAGATTCATCCATTTTGGCGCGGAAATAAACGAAGGTATCAAATCCACACTTGAAATGGGAGACAACATCAACTTCTTTTTTGATCAAGCTTTGGAAGAAATACTATCTATTAATGTACAAATCATACTATTTACCCTTATTTGGACTGGGATTTTGAAAGAAGAATCTGAAGGTAAGATAAAATTCTACATCACACAAGCGCAGAAATTATATGACAAGGACGAGAATTTCAGAATTAGCATGGACGAAATAATAAATTCATGCTCAGATTTTAATCAGCTATTGGGGAAGGTGAGTGCCAAGTACAAGGATATTCTTGCTATATTAGACAAAGCCGTAATTTAACTATGAAACGTATAAAAGAACTTAAAGAAGAATTAATTTCGCTCGAGGAATTCTTAACTATGGTCGAGGCGTATGAGGAAATTTCCGCTTTGAGGATGAGGAAGGTTAAGAAATCTGTTCTTAAGAGACGCGAATTTATGCAGGGACTCAATGAAGCCTTCGCATATATAGCCTTTTCCTACAAAGTTTTTAAAAAGAATGTCAAAAAGGGGAATAAACAGGAGATCCTTAATACCAACGGCAGAACCGCTTTGGTTTTTTTGTCTTCTAACACCGGTTTGTACGGAGACATTATAAGGAAAACATTCGACCTATTTACGA
>MEWF01000009.1:0-1714 GCA_001773255.1 candidate division WWE3 bacterium RIFOXYC2_FULL_42_13 | reverse complement strand
AATAAGGATGCGGATTTGGTGATCGCGGGCAGGCTGGGGAAAAATCTGTTCGATGGGTCGGGTGCGAAACGTCCTTACACTTTCTTTGAGATCTCCGATACAGGCGTAGACGAAAAAGCTTTAAAGGGAGTGGTCGGGCACGTATCCGTTTATTCCGAAGTTGTTGTCTACCACGGGGTTTTCAGAAGTATCCTTTCCCAGGAACCTAAAAGTACCCATGTGACCGGAGAGGTTCTAAAAATAACCGAGAATGCCGAGGAATATAACGTGCCGTTCCTTTTTGAACCTAACATCAAGAATGTTGCCGAATATTTTGAAAAACAGATCTTGTCACTTATATTTGAACAGGCACTGTTTGAGTCCAGTCTGAGCAAGTTTGCTTCCAGAATGGTGAGCTTGGATAGTGCGGCGGCCAATATTAATCAGAAAATCGGCCGGGTCGACTTCGATGTCAAAAAAGCTCAGCACCGAGCGATCAATTCAGGTATCCAGGGAAATTTGGCCGGAGGAGGTCTATGGAGATAGCTAACAAAGGAAAAGTAGTAAGCGTCACAGAAGCCGTGGTCGAGGTGGAATTTATGGCTGAGCCCAGACCCAGGCTTAGAGACGTCCTGATACTTGAAAAAGATCCATCAATTAAAGTGCAGGTTATGAAATCTTCTGACAACACCCGTTTTTATTGTATCGGACTATCCAAAACCCGTGCTATTAAAAGAGGTGATGTGGTTGTTAACACCGGGGATGCTCTAAAGATTCCGGTCGGAGTGGGAATATTGGGTAGAGTTATGAACGTATTTGGCGAGGCTAAAGATGGCCTGGGCGAGATAAAATATGACAAACTAGCTCCAGTTTTTAACGAATCTCCATCGTATGCCGACACTGTGGCGGACCTCC
Source organism: candidate division WWE3 bacterium RIFOXYC2_FULL_42_13 (assembly GCA_001773255.1). GTDB lineage: Bacteria > Patescibacteriota > WWE3 > UBA101185 > UBA10185 > UBA8498. Next base: position 820 of record MEWF01000009.1, on the reverse strand, counting down.
AGTTTCTTGAAACAGGAATTAAGATAGTCGACCTGTATGCCCCGCTAGTACAGGGCGGTAAGGTCGGTCTATTCGGAGGTTCCGGAGTAGGTAAAACGATGTTACTTACTGAAATACTCCACAACATTATTAATAAAGATCCGCAAAATAACGTTTCGGTGTTTTGCGGAGTGGGTGAACGTTCCAGAGAGGGGCACGAACTTTTTAACGAACTGAAAGATACTAACGTGCTGCCGTCGGTTTCTCTGGTGTTCGGTGCTATGGGTGAAAGTCCCGCTACAAGATTTTTAACGGCATTTGCCGGAGCTTCGGTAGCCGAATATTTTAGGGATGATTATGGTAAAAATGTGTTGCTATTTGTTGACAATATTTTTAGGTTTGCTCAAGCAGGTAGTGAGTTGTCCTTGCTGATGAACAACATTCCTTCTGAAGATGGGTATCAGGCTACGCTAAACTCAGAAATGGCCAGTGTTCACGAAAGACTGGTTGCCAAAAACGGAAGGTCTGTGACAGCTATAGAGGCAATATACTTACCTGAAGATGACCTCTTTGACCCGGCTGCCCAAACCGTTTTTGGGTATCTGGATTCGTCTATCGTGCTCTCCCGAGATGCCTATAGGGAAGGAAGACTTCCTGCAGTAGATATCATACAATCGGACTCGGACGCATTGAACCCACATAATGTTACGCCTAAGCACTATTATGTCGCTACAGCATCCAAGTCTTTACTGAAAAAGGCTGAATTATTAGAGCGTATCGTGTCTTTAGTAGGTGAGTCCGAATTATCAGATGAAGATAGGACTTTATATCAAAGAGCAAG
>MEWF01000008.1:8641-10720 GCA_001773255.1 candidate division WWE3 bacterium RIFOXYC2_FULL_42_13 | reverse complement strand
AAAATGACACAAAAACATATACGAAGCCCGTACAAAGCGAACAATCTTCCTCCCGGCCGGACAGAACTCCAAGCAAAGTAAACGAGGAGAACCTGTTGCCGGATTCAACAAAAAATCCCGGCCTTACCCGCGAACAGCGCCGCGCCGAAACCATAAACAAGGCAGCGGAAATTCTTACGGTAGCGGGAACAGTGACAGGTCAGCCGAAGCTGGTTCTCGGAGGAAAGGCAGTAAAGTTTGCAGGCCGTATCGCTGAAGAACTTTCTGCTCCCGATGCCGATCCAAAGGATGTACTTTCAAGGCAGGTAAAGGCCATCGCCGAGAAAGCCGCGGAATCACTTTTTCCCGGAATATCCGACGAAGATTTACTGCCTGATACGGGAAAGAAGGGAGGTGAGTTTTGATTAAATTGCCTAGATTTGAAGGTGTAAATGAGTGGAAATATCGTCTTTTCGATAATTCCGCCCAGTTTGGATTCTGGGGTTTGTCCTTCAAACCGATATGGGGTGTGATACTGGTTCTGCTGATGTTTCTCGCGGTTCTGTATACACAAGCACCGTTTTTCGTAATCAAAGTATTGGCTTTAACAGCCGCCTTTTTGGTGTTTAATCTCGCTAAGAAAATTTGGCGTAACCACAAATACCACGAAGAGTTTGTTAAGCCTACGCGAAAGAACGAAAAACACGTCGTAGAGACTACACTCGCAGACCGTCCGTATTACAAAAAGTAACCAAACCGAGAGGATAGGGAAACCCCCTGTCTCTATCCTCTCACCCTTTTAAGCAATACCACAACTTAGAAGGGAAAAAATTCTCTTTCTTGTTGTGGCTCTTTTTAAACAGCTGCTAAAACGGCTGCTTGAAAAGGGAAGAGAGTAAGTCAGATTTTTCTGCAGTTTTGCAGAAAAGCACTTTGACAAACACAACATGAAAGTTTTATAAGGACAGTTTAAGGTTCGTGCTAAAGCGCGGGTACCGGTAAGAGATTGAACGGAAATCTCTTTCCGGTGCTCACGCCAAATAAGGGCATGAAACCTAATCAGATCAACACCTAGATACGAAAGGAGAACCCATGGCTTTTTTGAAACGACCCAAAACTCCGGCGAAAGAGCAATTGCTACTGCCGGCCAGTACACGCAAGGACCACGAAGCACTTGAGCAGGAAAAACTTACGGCTCAGGCACTTTTGGGAATCAAGGTACGCCCCGGGGAACATTCGGAGGCTACCGTCATTAGTTACAATAGGGATACGGTCAAAAGGGCAGTTGCGTATCACAGATCATCAAATTTTTACGACGATTCTTTGTTGAACTTACGCCGCGCATTTGACCATACCAACGACTTTACGTTCCTTGTAAGAGCGGTTCGGGAAAGCCCACAGACTTATATCAAGCACCTGGAAATGGAAAAATCCGTATCGAACGAGCACCGTACCTTATTCCTCGAAGAAATTCAGGAATGGGCCTTACCTCGTAAATTACGGCAATTATCCGGCCACGATATGTTGATATGGGGTCCTGAAGGGCAGATAGTTCCCGTCGCACATGAAGAAACCGCAGCTCTTCACGGGAAGGTAATCGGCTACCGTCAACTTGGGCCTGTTTTAAGGTCTGTAATTGACGGAGCGCCGATGGATATGTCCGAGACTCCGGAAGATCCTTTTTCTGGATCGATGGATCCGGTGTGGTATGCCGCTCCGCTCAACATAGTTTGGCACGAACGTTATTACGAGCTCCCACACGCAAACAAAGCTTTTGCATTTTTTTCAGGTGTTTTTAAAAAACCTGAAGAGGTGTCTTCAGCCTTGGAGCTTGGTGATTTGCTGATCCGGGCAGAAAATGTCGGAAGGATAATGCATTTCACAGCAATACTTCGTGTTGAAATGGATACGAACGGAAAAGCACCTAATTTCTCCGCAGCAGCGAGGATTTTATCCAAGCTGGGGAAGTGGGAACTCAGGATGGGAAGCGATATCCGGGCGGCGTTTCTAGCCTTCATACCGGGAAGCGCCCCAATAAAGGAATGGCATAGGCACTCCATAGCAGTAGAAGTTGACCAGACTTTGCAGGCATTCACCAGG
>MEWF01000008.1:1525-8588 GCA_001773255.1 candidate division WWE3 bacterium RIFOXYC2_FULL_42_13 | reverse complement strand
CGGTCAGCCCCTGCTTTTGGATTACCGTGTCCGGCCATCTATCTTATATGTTGGACCGAGCAAGACGGGCAAGACAACCAAGGCACTTGAGGAAGCTCTTGAAACCACAAAAAACGTGGTATGGCTACCCCTTACTGCCGGGGAATTCGAGGCCGCTCCCAAAGTATTCGAGCTTTTCGGCGGGAGGGTCATTCCTCTGAACTTGCCTGATGCTTATGCGGACCGGCAAGGAAGCAACGGAAGATTCCGCAAGGAAGCTGTTATGGAACAGCAGGAAAAACTTCATGCTGAAGACAAGGTTCTGGCTCTGAAAATTGTTGAAGAGCTAGACTACAGCTGGGAAATGAAGGGTAGGGTAGTCGGATTACCCCTGACTTTTAAAATAGAGTCCGGAGATACAGTCCGTCTTTACAGTTTCTACGAACATTTCCTAAAAGCCTTCCGGGATCTCTGGAAACGTTGGTACGAAAAGACAGGCGAATGGGCCGTTGTAGTTGCAGATAACTTCAGCGCCCTCAGACTGTCAGACGACGACCCGTTACTGGGAAGCATACCTGAAGCAACAGGCCGTAATTTAGGCATTTTGCTTAATTGGATGGTCAGTAATGGACGGAATGTGGGAATACTAACCCGCATTTTAACCCACTCAAAGGACGATTTAGACTACATAACTACAGGTCTTTATCGCCAGTTCGGACTCGTCATGCAATTCGAGCATAACGAATACTCCTGGGTAAAAGTTTTCCAAAACGGTGAGATTTATGCTGATCGTGTGGAAGTTACGTTGCCCAAGTCTATTCTTGCGCTTGTAGGCAGACGGGAGCCTGGACAAGGAGAAGCCGAGTGGACACAAGAAACTTCTTCCGCTCCCTCCTAGCATTTTCTATTTTCCCCGGAATTCCACTGTTAATACTCGCGCTTTCTGCGTCGATGTTCTTAACGCTCGGAATTATCCATGATACGGACCCAAAGGCTTTCGATGACTACATCAAGAACGCCTTGGGTCTGTCCGGGGGAACGTGGTACTCACTCCCCGCCGAAGCCGAAGAGAAAATTATCGCTTTAGGCTTTGATCCTGCGGTTGTTGCCGATGAAATAATGGCAAACAAGTGGATCAATAAAAACGGCGGGGAGATAGATCTCGGCATGCAATTGGCTATTATCGAAGGCGAATCCAAAGGAGGAACAAATTTAGGTTCCTGCAGCGGAATCGCTTCTGCGGCCAAATACTCCCATCAAGAAGTTGTTTCTGCTAAGTGGCTTTTAAACTACTGGAAAGAACACAACGTGAGGGACTGGTCTGATATAGCCAAAGAAATGATCCGGCAGGACTATAGTGATTACACAGGACACTGTTCGGCCGGAGAAATTGGCCCCAATGGAATACTGCCGTCTACAGGGGTCAAAATATGCAGGGACGGACTTTCTTTACATCCTGACGACTTGGTCAAATCCTGTAATTTTTTTGACAAACGCGTCGCCCCATACGGAAAAAACTGGTGGCTTAAAGCTATTGGTTATAAGTCGGGGCAAACAAAGGATGAGAAGTTCGACTCTCTGTGGGGTTGGAATCGCAGCATCGATTACCGTAATCAGCTTGTTAGCAGGGCTGAAACGTTTAATCTTTCTGCTTCGGACTGGGAATACACACCTACACCTGAGAATACTTACGTATTCAAAGGAGGATGGTGGCGTAGTCAGGCAATTAAAGTCCTGAAAGCGACGGGATTGTTTGAGGGCGAAGTATTCGCAGCCGGTCCGGATTTCCCGTCATGGGAGCAACCCTCCATTGTGGGTAGTTTCTCGGATCCTTATCCCGGCAGTTTTTTATGCGGATACGGTTACGGGTTACCTGCCGCCAATGGAATTCACTGGGGAATAGATCTTTGCATCGGTGAACCTTGGGGTTCAGCTCCGATTTACGCTATGCACTCAGGTATCGTGAAATTTTCAAGGTACCTGTCTCCCAGTGAGGTCTTAGCAGGTCAGTGGTGGATTTCCGGTAATGTCGTAGCTATCGAAGGTAAAGACGAGGGCGGAAACTCTATCTGGACTGCTTACGGCCACGGTTTGAACGGTAGTACAAAAGTAAAAGAAGGAGATATAGTAGAAAAAGGTCAGTTGCTCATGATGTCAGGGTCTACCGGCTTTTCTACGGGAATTCACCTGCACCTCGCTATGAAAATTAATGGCGGTTGGGTGAATCCAGCTGGTTACTTAGGGGGCGACTGATCGGAGAATTTATTCTCTCTCACTCGCCCCGTTCTCACTCAACAGAAAAACTTTCTTGTTGTGTTAAAGCATAAACACTTAAATAAATATTTGAGTGTTGATGTTTCGGTCCGAAGTTTAAGTTCGAACCGTCTACTCGCACTTTAAAAATACAAGTCAGTGTAGCGTCAAGTTGGGGAAGACGGGCGCCGGTAAAATTTTCATTAAGTGGAAGTTTTTCCGGCGTAACCGCCTTAATAAAAGGCGCTACAAATCAAACTATCGAAAGGAGGAGATAATGGAGTCAAACAAAGTAGGACCCGCCATAGTGTTATTCAGTTTAACGCTGTGTGCAACATTCGGGTTTTTTGTTTTTGCGATGAACATGCTAGGTGTCGATGTGCCTTTTTTATCAGAGGTGGTATTGCCGCAAGGTAGAACAATATTCATGTATTTTGTTTCTCTTGTGGCCACGACAATTATCAGCCAATTCTTCGCATTCTGGTTTGCCAACCGCGTTAAGAGGACCTTATTCAAACTCTTTGATAAGGGTTGGCTTCCTGAGGCAGGAAAAACTGACACTTACAGAACGGCTCCCGGAGAGAGACTAGAAAAAGTTGTCCCCCAAAGTTACTTGGGAACTGTTGTTTGGGAAATGGCTACACTAAAAGTTCCTTCAGTATTTTTAGCGAGCATCGTAACAGGAGGACTGACACTGCTAGTAACTTCACTCCTTGGAAAACCGCAACTGTTGCTGTCGCTTGTTCTGATCGTTCTGGTCAACTCCGTGGCGATCGCATGGTCATATTGCTTAAAGGAGTGGAGGAGACTTCATCTTAAACTGGTGATTTTCACCACTGTTGTTAAGTACGTAACGGTGGAGACAAACTTTTTCGATCTCCTTTTCGGATCGGGAAGCCGGCCGGAAATTTCGACTACTCCAATGAGCGAAATACTTGAAAAGCAGGTTTCCGCAGATCCGCAAAGATTTGATCCGTCGATAAAAACTTCCTGGCTTCGGGACCGCTACACAGCATGGCTGTCCAAGAAGAAAAACATACGGACTTTGTTCCTGAGGTCTAAATCTAACGAAGCGCAGGATACTATTACCTGGGTCGATCACGGATCCGGTCTGATCCGACTTTTGGATAACTTAAGCCGAAAGTCGATAATGCTCAGTGAAAGACAAAGATTCATCGATCAGGAAGTAATAAAAATGGAGGTCGGAAAGCCGGATGATGATAACTGGAGCCGCGGTCACACCGAAGAGGCAGCCAGGTTGTATACTGAGCGGTTCATGAAAGTTAATGAACCTCAGAAAACATACGATCTGCATCGGGTAGAAGACCCCGGTCTTTATGACGAGGAAGGTAACCTTCTCGAGGAACCAGCTGCTGTGATATCCGGCGACACAGTCACTGCTGATGAACCTGAAGATGTGGACGTTTCATCCTACTTCTCGCGGAATGGCGACGCGTAATATTTACCGTCGCAGTTTTCCGCAGATAATGAAGTAGACCTAAAGCAAATCCGGTATTTAAGGATTTCACAATGTGGGGAAAGAGGTGATGGAAATATTCTCATCCTTTCCCCACGCAAGTTTATTTATAAGGTGTCTTCGAAACACAAAACGTAATCCGGGTAGGTTGCGAATTGACGTTTTACTATTATTACGTTAGTTCGGAGCCTATCCCAATAAGGGAAGGAAAAATCAATCCGGAGAAAGGAGATGAAATGAAAAAACGGTTGGAAGGGTTTATTCTGCAAAAAGAGCTGACAAGTCTGGAGAAACCTCTGTACAAACCTGCAAAAAACAGGCGTAACAGTAACGAGGAACCTAAGTATCCCGCAACAGTAGCCATCCACGACCCGAGTATTTTCCTCGAATTTAGCAAACCTGTGATCCTAACACGTTCGAAAGAGTTTGCACTTGTGGGAGGAGCGGACACATATTACTGGGGTATTTCTACTCCCGACGGTGTCCAGCTGACGCCCAAGAAGGATATACATTACACAAACTCAAAAGATCGGTCGGGTATGAGAGGTCTTGAAATTCCCGAATATGTATCCGCGTACTACGGTTTAACGGAAGGAGACCGTGTAGAGTTCGGTATTTCCGAAAATATAGTTTTCATTAAATCGGTGAATGGGTGTGAAGACCCCAAAGTTTTCCGAGAATGGAAACCCGATCTTTCGGAATTTCAAAGCGACTATCCTTTAGAACCGTTGATGATAGAAAAATTCGGCGATTTTGATCTTAGAGTGGTCACTTTGATGGCACCCATCGGTCTGGGATCGAGCTATTGGTTTATAGCTCCCGGCGGTTCAGGTAAAACATGGATCCTGGTGAAAGTTTATGATGCCTGTTTAAAGTTATCGTTGGAAGACGAAAGACTTTATATCCTCATGGCTTACATCGGAGACAGGCCGGAAGATGCGGCGCAATACCGCGAGGTTCTGGAAAAGTACAAAGACAAGGGTGTTCGCGCAGAAAACTATAAAGCTCCATGGGATACAAACCCCGACACGCAGGTTGATTTGACAGGGTTTGTTATGAAAAGAGCACAGCGATTAACTGCGATCGGCTATCACGTTGTCGTGCTGTTTGACGCCATTAGCCGAACCGTCGCTGCGCATACCGCATCTCATTATGCCGACAAAGACAGTGGTATGATCTCCGGCGGACTTTACCGTGATAGCATTACGGAAATGATCGCAAAGAAGTTTGGGACACACGGATCATACGGAGCAAGTCGATCCCTGACCATTATTGGCACCGTCCTTTCGGCGTCAGACAACAAAAAGACATCCGAGTCAGTTGTTGACCAGGAAACTTCAGACAGCTCGACGACAGGAATCTGCAGACTGGTGAAAATACCAACCTTGCAAAGACCCTGGATCTCTGTTAACGAGTCCGAGACTTACACCAGGTTTCCTGACGGGAGAGATTTTCGGAGCGAAGATCAACGCAAGGAAATGGAGACGGTTAAGAAGAAAATGAGGGAAGATGTAGGGAGCAGGGATTCTTCTAAGGCACACGAGATACTGCTGAAGTATGCTAAGGACAACCCACTTCCTAAGTACTAAACAATGTTCGTTTTATTCGGAAAGTGTGTTTTCAGTTTTAAGAGGCAAAGATTAAAAGTTTTTGCCTCTTTCTTTTATTCCCCCGACCAACGCGTCTACGTTATTGTAAAGTTGGGGGAAGTTTATGGTTCTGGCGTCTATTTCGTCGACTTTTTGTTTTAACTTAAAAAGCTCCCCATAGATAAAGGAGAGTGAGCCGCTTAGCTTTATGAAATTTTCTTTCAGCTGTTTTATATCTCTACTGTGAACATCAAGCCTACTTTGTATTTTCAACAACGCCTTTTCAATATCAAAGTCGGAATTGTTTGCAGACTTTTCTAGTCTCATATGTTTTTCGAAAATAGCACGGACGGTTGCCTTGTTCAATATGTCAGGATATGAAATAAGAAAAGTTCTTAACGCGATTTTCTAATTACATCATTGTCCGAATCTTAATGCGGCATTTTCGTTGTACAAAAGCTTCACGAGAGTCGCATTAAGTGCGGTCGAATGTATTGTCACTTCGTCTATTTTTCCGTCAAAATATCCTGAACCCGCAGAATCCCGGCCAATATTTAACGCAGTGGCACTCGTCGAATAAACCGAATCCGTCTCGGCCTGAGTTCCTTTAAGCTCGCCGTTTACATATATTTTTATATTAGATCCGTCGTATGTACAGAACACATGGGACCATGTACTTGTAGACAGGGCGGTTGTTGCTACAGCGGCCGTTTGCCAGGAACCGTAATAAATCTCACACTGCGGTATGTTGGATGAGTTAGTGGTAAGCCTGAACTCATTATTCTTATGAATTATCGTGTCTGAAGTGGGGTTGGTCGCAGGATTGACCCATGCACCGAATGAGAAATTGTTGTATGGTTGCGATGTTGCCGATGTAAATAGAACTGTATTTGCACTTGCCAAATAATCATCGGTTCCGTCAAAATCCAGGCTTCCGTTAAATTTACCGTCGGTTCCTCCGTACCACATTTCATTTGCGGAACCCGCGCATGTTCCCACAGTTGTGTTACCCGATGCCTGGGGATAAATGGTTAGATTTACACCCACAGCGGTTCCGTTTGAGTTTAAACCTGAGTTGTTCGCAGTGTTTCCTGAGCACTCATTGAATTTATAGTTATATATTGCCTCTCCTCTGTTATACTCCCAATTTATTTGTTGGGGAGTTCGGGCGTATGTGTATAAAATAAGGTTATCGATCCTGCCTTCGTAGTTTGTGTTTCCGGCCGGTTGAGCGCCGACGGTGAAATCGGTTGCCGTTACGGGGTTTATGTTACCTATATCAGCAATGGTTCCTGTAGGGCTGCACGGAGAACAGGTCAGTGAAGACCCTCTTTTTATACCGTTGACATAAATATCGGTATTAGCCGAAGAATCCCGGTCAACGACAACTCCCACATGTGCCCATTGGTTAAGCGGCATCGCCGTTGGATCTGATAATAGAAGCTGGTCCGTACCGTCTGATATGTAGAATCTAAGAAATCCCGTACTGCTTACATAAAGATAGTAACCCGGGTCGGTAGTTGCGGTAGTAACCTTTTTGGCAACAACCACATCTGTACTTGCGGGGGTAGCCTTGTACAGCCATGCGGAAATAGTGAAATCTTCGGTGTTAATCGAAAGGTCGGCGTTAGTGGGATCCTGAAGATAATCGTTTACGCCGTCAAAATATCCCGCATAACCGAATTTACCTATCTCCGCACCGGTAGGACCGGAACCGGCTGGACCTGAACGAAGGTGGTACTCGTTTCCCGAAGAATCCTTTACA
>MEWF01000008.1:0-1466 GCA_001773255.1 candidate division WWE3 bacterium RIFOXYC2_FULL_42_13 | reverse complement strand
TGCATTGCAGGTTGCAGTATCTCCGGGAACGCAAAGCTCACGGTCATATGAATTCGACGGATTTCCCGAGCTATCCGTTCCGACAGATCCCCACTGGGAGGTTTTACCCTGATTCAGCAAAAGTTTCGGTTGATCAGATCCGAAATCGTAGTTATATATGCTCACTTCATCTATGGAGCCGTTAAATTTAGCTGAGTAGTCTTCGCCCCGTCCTCCGACAACCAGTGTATTATCACCGTTGACAGTGCCTGAAGCGGCAATTGTTGTTTTTGAGTCAACCAACAAACCGTCAACGTACAAATCTATTTGAGTATTATCTTTTTTAACGGCTACGGCGTTGTGCCATAAACCATCGTATAAATCAGTGGGGCTGGAAGCTGAGGTATCAGGTCCCCAAGTAGTATCGTCGTCAACTCCGAACAAAAGATTGCCTGTGGTGTTAAAGTACAAAGCATACCCTGCCGTTGTGTTGCCGCCTCTTCCTAAAACGTACTCATTTGCGCCCGGATTAGAAGAAGAAGTTGACCTAAACCACAGGCTTAGCGCAAAACTGTCGGAGTTAAAGACAAACGCATTGTCGTCCCTGTAAGCATAATTTACGGCATTGGGGTAAAAGGCTTTGTTATATTTTCCGGTCACGGTGTAGGTAAGGGCAGTTGGCGGTGAGGCTACAGTTGTCAGGTTCTTGCTGTTACCGGTTCTGTCGTAAATAGTCGTCCCCCCACCTTCGTCGAATCTCCAGTATCCTATTGGTGCACCCAGCGTCGGATCGGGTGCAGGATAGTCTGCCGCTAAATCTTTTGAAACTTGTTTTGCCTCGGCGGGGTAGGAATATATTTTTAGATCGTCTATGCGACCTTTGAGTATTTCACCGGAGCCTTCGGCCCATTGGGAGCCATACGTTTTTCCTATGAGAAGAGATGCGGCGGCGGAGTTGAGTGCGTATGCGGAACCGTTTGTTGTGGTATTTTCCAACACTCCGTTTACATATATTTTAAGGTTCGTGCCGTCGAAGGTACCCGCTAGGTGGTACCAGGTGTTTGATGTCCATGAGGATGTTGCTGAGGCTACGGTTTTGAGGTTGGATGTGCCGTATTTTGCAATGTAATTTACACTCACTCCCCCGGCTGTGGTTAAGTCTCCTCCTACATACAGATTTCCGTTATACACAGCCAAAGATCGTACAGTGCTACCCACCCCTGTACCCTGCCCTATGTTAGAAAAGGTGTTTGTTGCATCATTGTATTTTGCAATGTAATTTACGGTCACTCCCCCGGCTGTGGTGAAACCTCCCCCCACATACAAATTTCCGTTATACACAGCCAAGGCATTGACAGTGCTATCCACCCCGGTACCCTGACCTATGTTAGAAAAGGTGTTTGTTGCATCATTGTATTTTGCAATGTAGTTCACGGTCACTCCCCCGGCTGTGGTAAAGAATCCCCCCACATACAGATTCCCGTTAT
>MEWF01000007.1:13102-24806 GCA_001773255.1 candidate division WWE3 bacterium RIFOXYC2_FULL_42_13 | reverse complement strand
TTGCCGCAATTATTTCTACGTATATAAATCCGACCTTCAGATCCATGAACAGAATAAGCGTTTTCATTGCTTTTATTTCACTCGTTGCCGTGGGACTAATACTTCAGAGGATAAAATTACAAAAAGTAAGCGTGTGGGGTGCCTGGTTAATTCTTCCCTTAGCACTTTTCGACCAGGTCTCTTTGGGTGTGATGCAAAATTTCATTAAAGAACCGGAGGAATACCAAGTATTGGTGAAGTATGCAGATGAGATAGAAAGTAGAGCAGGGGAGAACGCCAAGATATATACACTGCCGCTCGGACAATACCCGGAGGGAGTAGACAAAAAATTAATGCGTGTTGCTCTTCTTACCGATAACATAAAGTGGAGCACCGGAGCGGAAAAATGGCGTGCAGCAAATTTTTGGCAACATCAGACCAACCGACTTGAAACAAAAGACTTTCTGAAAAAAATAATTGGCGAAGGATTCACCGGCATGTTGGTCAACATAAAGGAACTGGAACCTACAAAGCTTGCGGATATCGAAAAAGAACTTGCCGCAAACCCATTGCAGGATCAGAAAAAAGAATACGGCTACTACGATCTAAGAAATTACGCCTCTTCTAATAAAATATCTTACAGACCGACAGATGTCTTTTATTATGTATCCGGAAATTGTCTTTATGACCAGGTGTCACTTTTTTATTGCGTAAACAACGGGCGCATTGAGTTTGAAAATATGTCTAGCAAAGAGCAGTTTAAAACCCTGACTATGACGCTGGAATTCCCCGGCGGAAAAATAGAAAAAATCAACGAGAAAATCCTCGTCCCGGTAGGCAAATCCCACTACCTTCTAAACAAAAACACCAATAAAAATGTTTTTCCGGTACCAAAAAACGTTCCTATATGGCCGGTGAACATCGGTTACCCTAATTTTATTATCCGGGAGATTGGACTGCAGCAATAATCCGACGTGCACAACCTAGCTTTTATTCTTCTTTGCCACCACGTTTAAAGTAACACCGAACGGTATAAATGTTTTTAACAAGAGCCTGGTCTCGATCTTCAGCAGTGTGACAAAAAAATCGTTCAACTTTTTCGGTAACAACACGTACGATGTCTTGGGATACGCGGACTTACCGAAAATATTTCCCCACGCTCTGTACAAAATTATTAACGGCGAGATGATAGTGACAAAATAAGAATTTGAGACGATTTCAAAACCCGCGTCATTAAGTTTTTTGGTTAGTTCCAACCGATGATATCGTCGTTTATGTTCAAGAGCTTCGTCGTGCTCACTCCACAAAAATTTATGTGCCGGTACATTCACAAAAAACAGTCCGTCATCTTTTAGCATTTCACGAATCTTTTGCATGACCATTACATCGTCCTGCACATGTTCGAGGACATCCAGGGCGAGAATGAGGTTAAATTTTAGGGCATGCTTCTTTTCCTCAAGCTTAGAAACGTCCTGAACGAAAACATTTTTTAATCCTTTGCTTTTGCAAAATTCAATTGCGTCCGGCGACACGTCAAAACCCGTAATGTCCCCGAACCCGGCTAAAAACTGAACCAGCGCACCGGTACCACAGCCTACATCAAGTATATTAAGATCGTTCTTGTTCCCGAAGTGCCGTTCGATCAGTGATTTAACAAGGTGTCTTTTGCCGATATGCCACCAGTATTCGTTTTCCATATTTGCCATTTTTTCAATCTCTGTAGATGTCACGTTCTCATTTTCTCACATAAATAGATAATAAAAAATATATTTAACGGCGAAGTTTTACAGTCTCATATCCCGGCAACTGGTACAATGTAGGTTATGGAAGTCAGAATAAACAAATACCTGGCACTTTGCGGTGTAGCGTCACGCAGAAAAAGTGATGAACTACTCCTAAGCGGCGGGGTGCGGATAAACGGTCGGCCGGCGAAACTCGGGGACACGGTCAACATCGAAAAAGATATTGTTACCTATAAAGGCGAGCAACTGACCCCCGATAATAAATTTGAATACTACGCTGTAAATAAACCGCTGGGGGTGATATCCACGGCCAAAGATGAGTTCGGCAGAAAAAATGTCGTAGATATGGTCAGATCAGATCACCAACTCTTTCCCATAGGAAGACTGGACCAAAATAGCACGGGCTTAATTTTGTTAACAAACGATGGAGACCTTGCCCTCAAGCTCACGCATCCCAGATATCATCTTCCGAAAGTTTACGAGGTTACGACCGAAGAACCGGTCACTGACGGTCAGTTAGAAAAACTTTCTGCCGGTGTTTCCATTTACAGCAAAAAGACCCTCCCCGCTGATGCTGAACGTATCGGGTATAACTCGTTCATGATCACTATCTTTCAGGGAATGAAAAGGCAGCTAAGGGAGATGTGCAAAAGTGTAGGACTTACCGTTCTGACACTCCACAGAACTGAGATCGGCCCGATAAAACTGGGAAATCTAAAAATCGGCTCATCCAGACCACTGACCAAAGAGGAAGTAATGATGCTAAAATCCGAGTAAACGCCGGAAGTTTGTCATTAGCCAAACCGTCCTTCATTTTATATACTCATCCCATGAAAAAAATACCTTTTATAATTATAGGGGCAGTTTTACTTGTCCTAATACCCATCTATTTTTATATAAGATTATCGTTACGCGAAGACTCATCGTCTGTTGAACGGGTGGATGAAAACGTAAGCTCTGAAGAAGAATATGTTTTTGGCGAGCTTGGCATATCCTTAAAGGTTCCGAAAAATCTGCACGTTATAAAATCTCCGGGTTTTAACGCAAGTACCGGAAAGCTGGAATCCTACACTTTTTATATTCAAAATTACGGTTATGAAGGAGAACCGACAACGGGAGATTTTCAAATGTACGGGCTATATCAGCCCGATCTTCCGGAAATCACCCTTGAAGATATTGCCGAAATAAAAGATGACACCGAGAACTACGTTAATGTTAGAGAATTCTCAGCAGGCCCGTTGCAAGGATACGAGGCTCAGCAAAAAGGCGAACGTCCCAGCTACATATATTCTCTTCTTCACGACGGGCGTATTTTGAAAATCGCTGTTTCTCAGGGAACTGAAGCAAATAAGAGGGTGGCAGAAAAAATATTAAAAACGCTCGATGTTCTTCAAAAAGTTCGGGTTGGCGATGATGTCGAAACAACTATCCCGGAGATGGGGAGCGCGTACGATTTTTCTTACCCAAAAGGCTGGAAAGTGAGCGGGGTAGTTAACGGCACCAGCGTTACCAGTCCCGATTATAAAATATCCGAAGGCAAAGCCGTTCTGGAAGCAGGAATAGAGTTGGCCGTTTACACAAAGAAATCCGACAGTCCTACAATTAACGAAGAGCTCGCATCAAACCCTATTACTTCACAAATACCTAACAAGACCGACGCGATTGTAGCAGAACAAAATGCTATTAGGTACGAATACAGCTACGAAGGCGTGAATGCGGTGATGACAGAATTTATTAAGGACGGAGTGAGATATTCGCTGAGATACAGATTTACTGATGAAAATAGTAAAAATGTTTATATGGGCGTCTACGAGGAAATGTTAAGAACTTTCAAACTTTTGTGATCCGCGTTAAATAAGTTTCCGGAAGAAAAACTTCTTTTTATGGTGCTACTGCCTGTACGGTTATGGTGACAGTTTTCTGCTGATAATCGGAGGACGTGGTTGGCGTAGTAATCCTGAGGTCAACATTTTTAGTTGAGGAAGCAGTTACTCCGGTAGCCAATGTCTGATAACTGTCCGGAGCGGAAAATTTTGTGTAATCGGCGTCTCCTGTAGCCTTAAATTCAAAAACGAAAATATTATTTCCGGGCGCTGACCCTAAAGTCCAGGTAGTGCCCCCGGTAGCGTTCGAGGTTTTTATATTCAAGTTCTCCGTACTGCCCGAGTCATTTTGAACAGTCTGCGTCTGGGAAATCTCTGAGGTGGATTTACTTGAGTTTGCCGATATCGTTCCGTAACTAACCAATCCGGACGTGGTCAAAACTACCGATACAGGTACAGTAGTTGTAAATGAATTGCAGCTCGAAGAACCTACATAGTAGTCAGACCCGGCGGGATCTTTAGCAAAAGCTTTCCACCAGTATTGAGTAGCCCCCGATAGAGCACTCTGCGTTAAAAAAGAACCGGAAGTTCCGGAACTGTAACAATTTCGGGAGGGAGAACCGCAGGTAGTGTCGGTACCTGTCCAACCTGTTTGGCTAGCCGATTGATCATTAGTTTGAACCACCGTGGTACATCCGCTATTCGAGTAAATTTCAACCTTGTAATTAAGGGCGTCGACCTCCGGATCGGTAGACGTCATTGTAAAGGTCGGGGTTATAGAAACCCCCGTAGACCCATTTGACGGCAGGTTCTGAGAAGGAGAGTTCGGGGGTGCCTGGTAAGTAACAGTGGCTGTAACATACGCGGATATAGTGCCATCCACACTGTTTGTACCCGTACCTTTTCCTGATATTGCAATACCAAATCCTGTTGAATTTATGTCTGCGGCAGTCCACGAATCTCCCCACAGGTCAGATGTAGAACCATAGGTCACAGATGCTGTCCCCCAGTTATTAGCATCTGACCTGTCCGTGCTTCCGATACTTCCTCCTTTCACAATTCTTACACTATTGTCTGTCGCTTTGTTACCTTTGTTTACTGTAGTACTTCTCGTAACGGAAAAGCTTATTCCTTGTATTACCGACCCTGTAGGCACAGAAAATCCGAATTGAGTAATTTTTAGATGATTGGACAATATTGAGCTTTTAAGACCTGCGGCTGTAGTACTCGCACCGGTGGAGCAGGCGTTGCCGGGGTTACTCCAAGCCACTGAGCCTGTTGAAGTATCGTTGGCTCCCGATGCACAGTTGTTCGCCCCGGCTGTCGCCGCATAGGCTACTCCTGTCATACTACTAACTTTCCCGTTAGAGGATTCGCGAAAATACCCTGTGGCCAAGAAATAGGCAACCGGAAGCAGTAAAAAGCAGGTAAGTTTAAATAAGTTCAATCTCATAGAAAACTTCTTTCATTATATGGCTATGTCATTTATAGGCAAATACGTCAAAATATATAAAAAAGTATTGTAGCGCAATTATTTTTATGTATATAATTTATACAAATGCGTAAGATTTTGCTGCCTACATTAATCTTAGTCGGTTTAGGTCTTGCTTTTTCGGGCTTCCGAACAGGGGCTGCCGAAACCGCATCAGTTACTGCTACTGTCACGGCTCAAAACGTCTCCGTTACCGTAGCAGACGGTACTGTTACGTACGGCACAACTAGCCTGGGAAGCTCCAAAAACACAGTAGCACTTTCCGATACCCAAACCGCAACTAATGCCGGAAACGTCACATCCCAGTTAAATATAAAAGGACAGAACAGTACAGCCTGGACTCTTGCAGGAACGGCCGGTTCCGATATTTACGTGCACAAATTCTGTACTTCTACGTGTGCCACCCCTCCGACAAATTACACCGCGTTGACAACTAACTATCAAACACTTTCCGCTTCTGTAGCAGCCAGTGGCACCCAAAATTTCGATCTCGAGCTTACGATACCTTCTTCTACGTCTTCGTACACTCAGCAAAGCGTAGACGTCATAGTGCAAGCCGTTGCCTTATAAACAAACTTGGATTTTCCCTGATTTAATATAAGATGTATTTGTGAGATTTTACTTAACCGTCATCGCTATTTCGGTCGCTTTTCTTGCTGCCAGAACTCCGGTCTTTGCTTCAATTGGAGTAGGCGTCGGCACCGGTAAAATAGTTGTCGACTCAGTTATAAAACCGGGCTCAATATATCTCCTCCCATCGATCGCTGTCACTAACACAGGCGACGAAGCCTCGGACTATACTACAGCTCCTGCATACCACGAGGGGCAAAAAGAAAAGATACCCCCGAAAGAGTGGTTTATCTTCGAACCAAAAGTGTATTACCTCGAACCGGGCCAAACCCAGCAGGTAACCATAAAATTAGATATCCCCGTAAACGCCGAACCGGGTGAGTATTTTGCTTATATAGACGCCACACCCGTAAAAACCTCTTCAAAAGGGGGAGCTTCAATCGGCGTAGCCGCCGCATCCAAACTTTACTTTAAAATAGATCCGGCGAACATACTAGAAGCGGTGTATTACAGAATAATATCTATATGGAGGGAGCTTCAACCCTGGTCCACAAGAGCACTTTACATTGCCGGCATAATTATCGCGTTAATAATTTTCAGGAAATTCTTTAAGGTTCAACTTAACGTCAGACCAAAGAAACCGCTGCCCAAAGACAAATCCGATAAGGGCAAATGGGATTCGGTCAAAGAACTGTACTAATTATTTTTCTATTCTGCCTAAACATACAAACTACATCATTTTTATCCGGAAAGGTTAACGCCGGTTCTGTTGGAGTCGTCAGTGCTACTGTTACGGCGGAAAGACCTACCGGAGATAGTTCTGGGCTCAAAACACAAACAACAGACGAACAAGAGATTAGTACAAAACCTAAAAATATCCTTTCACTATTTAAATCACGCGCCGAGCAGTTTAAGTATCTTTTTGACCTCTTTGTAAAAGAAAAACAGCTCCCAAAACAATAGCTGTCTCCAAAAATGCTAAACTATATACCGTGACAATAACACAAACAGCGAGAACAGCGTTCGTGTCTCTCCAAAAAAATAAGGTAAGGAGCTTTCTGACCATGCTCGGGGTGATAATAGGAGTTTTTGCCGTAGCTTCGCTGGTTTCAATAGTACGGGGATTTCAAAATTACGTTAAAAATGAATTCGACGCCCTGGGCTCCAATCTTATTTTCATAATGCCCGGAAAAATAGATTTCACCGGTGACCCCTCCAGAAATTTTACCGGAAACAAGCTCAAGTACCGCCACGTGGAAAGAATTCAGACGGACCACGGTGATAAAATTGAAGCCATAACCCCGTGGTACGAACTTTCAAAAAATGCCGTTTATAAGACCAAAGTTTTTTACAGCGCAGTCGGAGGAGCAAACGAAAGCGTGGCCGACCTGTTCAATCTAGTAGTCGTTGATGGACGTTTTTTCACAAAAGCTGAGGTGGACGCAAAAACAAAGGTGGTGGTCATAGGCTCCGAGGTCAGAGAAGAATTATTCAGTTCGCGCAACCCCATAGGAGAAAAAATAAAAGTTGATAGCGTTTCATATTTGATCGTCGGCACATTAAAAGAAAAAAGTCCTAACTACGACAATTTCGTTTACATTCCTTACACCACGGCAGAGTCAGAATTTAACTTGAAAAATATAGGTTCCATCGTTATAAAAACAAAAGGCGGAGAAGATGCGAACACAATAAAAGAGGAGATCAGACATTCGTTATTAAGAGAATTAAAAGACGAAGAATTCTCAGTCTCAACACAGGAAGACCTTTTACAGAGAATTAACGATATATTGAAAATAATCGAAAGCGGGTTGGCGGCAATTGCCGCTATCTCACTGCTCGTGGGTGGTATAGGAATTATGAACATCATGCTCGTATCCGTCACCGAGAGAACGCGTGAAATCGGCCTAATTAAAGCGTTGGGGGCGACCGGCAAAGACATCGCTCTTCAATTTTTATACGAATCCGTGTTTATAAGTGTCACCGGCGGACTGGTAGGATTGGCTCTCGCATGGCTGGCCACTCTCGTAGCAAAAACATGGATACCTGCGGAAATCCCTTTGTGGGCGGCTTTAGTATCTTTAGGTTTTTCATTTTTGGTAGGCATTGGGTTCGGAACCTATCCGGCAATTAAGGCCGGAAAAAAAGATCCGATAGTTGCCCTTAGATATGAATAAAAAAGAAGTTCAGGAAATAATAGATGTACTAAATACCGGGAAAGTAGCCTTTTTTAAATCCGACACCATGTACGGACTGCACGCAAAGGCAGACAACCAAAAGGCCGTGGAAAAAATCAGACAGATCAAAGGCCGTGACGATAAAAAACCTTTCATAATATTAATTGGGGACACCGGGCATCTTAAAAAGTTCGGCGTATACATAAATAAAAATGCTCAGAACCTCATTAAAAAATATTGGCCCGGAAAATTAACCCTCGTACTTAGAGCAACGTCAAATAATCATCTAAGTGGAGGAGAGCAGACTTTAGCGTTTAGGATGCCAAAAGACAAAGACCTCAGAAAAATTCTAAGAAAAACCGGGCCAGTAATAAGCACGTCGGCTAACCCATCGGGAGAAAAACCGGCCGCAAACGTTGAAGAAGCAAGAATATATTTTGGCGATGACGTAAATTTATACATCGATTCCGGAAACGTTTTATCGGCACCTTCAACAGTGATAGATTGCACGGAAGAAGAACTTAAAATCTTGCGGGAGGGAGACATAAAGCTGTCGCCTCAACACACAAACAGCTATAATTCAGGCATGGCTAAGAAAATCAACTACATTATCACGGCGGTAATATTTATTGCTATAGCCGCAGGAGTTTGGCTCAACATCAAAGAACAAAAAAGCGTTGACCACTCCAAACTTCCTGACAAAGTTGAGCAAAATATCGGGTTCCAAAGATGGATAACAAACCTTAAAAATAAAGACGTGATTATTGAAGCTGATGAGTTTCAACTTAAAGAAGAAAACGAACTTTACAACACAAAATGGATGAAAGTTTACTCTATAGAAGAAGAGGGAATGAGAGAAAAATATGATAAGACAATTGAAAGTTTGCAAAACGTCAAAAAAGTCGTTTTTTCCCCCAGCGGCAGAGAGCTAATTGACTACCGTCCGGAATATAGAGACGGATATGCCCCAAACGAGGCTCATTTTTACGGATTGAAAGAAGACAAAATTATTGACGCCAGAATTTTGGACTGCTCAGCACGGGCTAATTGTTATTTCGACCGAGCTTATTTTTTGGACAACGATGTTTTTGTTATCTCCGAGTTTTCGAGAAGTATAAATAAAAAAGACGAAACCGCTTCCACATGTTCTCCGGAGGAAACCTGCGAATATTCCATAAAAGTGCACGTGATAGATCTGATAAATAATAAGAGATTAGTTTACGAATCCCGTCCTTTTGAGACTGTGATGGCTGAGTTGGTGCCGGAGTTGTGAGATAGAACCAGGGTAGTGTAAGATTCTGCTACTGACGCATTTACAAGATCGTTCTTTCGGGGTGTAGCTCAGTTGGCTAGAGTGCACGGTTTGGGACCGTGAGGCCGCAGGTTCGAGTCCTGTCACCCCGACCAATGCCTATAGGTTGATTTCACCTCTATTCCATAGTAAAATTCTCCCATTAACCAAAACTGACAAAATGCGTCAGTAAAACCTCAAAGGAGATGTACACATGAACCGCACCTTGTTGGAAAGTGGCGTAGTACCGTTTGTAGTACTTAAACCCTACGCCTCCGAGCGATGCGGTTTGAGTATTTACGACATCAGAAACCAGATGTTTGAGCCGAATGAGAGAAATGTACAAAATCTGATCTCGTTTCTGAACGAGTTCGTCGTGGGATCAACTACCGGCACGCTTTCTGTGGACTCAAAGTTCTATACCGAGTTTGCTCCGGAACGCAAAAAGTTAATAGTTCTGGAAGCTACCCAACATAAAGCCGAAAGTTCTCACTGTAACGTCTTGGGAGCCCTTTTCTTGGAGTTTTTGGAATCCTTTGGTTATTCGCCCGTCAGGCCAAGCTTGAAAGCTATCGTAGCTGAGGATGACGAGGAGTTTCTGAAGATACTTTACCCTGTGTTTGATGGATATTTCACCTCGCCGAGCACTGTTGAAAATGAGCAGCTGGAGTATCTTAGGGGAGTGCAACAGAATAACACCGGCTTGTATTCAATATTCGGTGTCAACAGCAGAAGCGAACCACTGGTGGCAAAACTCACTAAAGTTGCTTATCTCAAAAGGATTTTTAGGCACGCTACCAAGACACACATACCCTTTAAAAGTGGGGTAGTACGTGATAACCTGATTCATAGTCCTGAGAGCGTGGAGGAGCTGTTAGCACATGGAAAATTGTTTGCTCAGAGACTAATTAATAATGAGTAGTACAAACAAGGTAATTCTCAAAAACAGACCCCGGGGGTTTAGATCTTCTGGTGTGGTAATAAAAGACAACAAACTTCTCCTTATGAAGCAGGTGCTCCGAGGAGAAGTTTTTTATTCCGTCCCAGGGGGGCACTGGGAGGAGGGTGAAACCTTAGAACAAACATGCCAGCGTGAAGTCAAAGAAGAATTCGGAATAGATGTCGTTACCGATAGGCTAATTTATTACGTCGACACCGAATCCAGATTGAATTTCGTTTTTGCATGCAACTACATATCGGGTGAGATTAATTTAGGGGGTCCGGAAAGAGAACGCATGAACGAAGATGACCAATACCACCCAATGTGGTTGGACTTCAAAGACATTAAAAATGCAAACATTGAGCCAGCGGAGACTAAAGAGGCAATACTTAGGTATTTTCAAGACATGGAACAACCTCCCTTCTTTGTAACAAACATCAAGAATCTAAATAAAAACGTTCTTCTCATTGCGCCAAAGCATATTAACGTACCACCAACGGGATATGGTGGTAGAGAGAGAATTGTAGCATTAGTTTACGATTATTACGTAAAAAACGGTTATAACGTTGATGTAATATCTAAAGATGGGTCTAAATATCACACCTATAACCTAAATCAGCTAGATAACGTAGACTTCGGAAAATATAGGTTCATAATCACGTATACCTATGAGCCTGAGCTATTGGAAAAATTGGAAAATTCGGGTAGAAGGGTATTAGTAATTTTGGAAAATAATTATTCTGAGAAATTAAGTTATATTAAAAACTTAAAGCAATGCGAAAGTTTTGTGATTTCAGAAGAACAACAAAAACAATATATGGATAATCTTGGAATTAGTTATGATATTAAACCTAATTGTATAGATATGGACTTCTATAAGATAACAGATACCGTTCGCAATAAAGATATCATTTACATAGGCGCTATCGGCCAACACAAATCTCCGCTAGCTTGCCTGGACTATGCAATTAAAAATAACTTGTCCATAGACTTTTACGGTCCTATGATGTTTTTGGAATCGGAGGAGAACTATAAAAATGAATTTTTAAAGAAAGTGGAGTCATACACCAAGGCAAAACTATTAGGTGAAATAGAAGAAAAGAATAAGGTAACCACATTAGGTCAATACAAATATTTTATATTTTTAGCGGGACTGGAAAAACAAGAGTGGACAGAACCCTTTGGGTTGGCACCTTTGGAGGCTCTAGCATGTGGCTGCACTGTTATAACACAATTCCAAAGAGGTGGTCATTTGTCCTTTTGTAATGAGTCGAATTCGATTTCATACGTGGACAAGCCAAGGCAATTAAATCCTAGCGATAATAGAAAGAGTGTATTACCTTTCGACAGCAAGCTTGTGTTGTCTACTTATTACCCCAGATAGAAATTCTTCATATCTACATGCCACACCCTCAATACCAAACTTTTTAGCGTGTGTCATACACGGACTACTCAGGTCTTTTTTATTCACTGCTTCTATTAATCTGGAAAGCTCTGTCATTGTGTTAAATTTGTACCCATTCACACCATCAATTACGAAATCCCGAATGTTGCCTTTTGAAAAACCTAAAACCGGCACACCTAGTGCGTTTGCTTCTAACATAACTAAACCAAATGCCTCATGACAGTCCTCCTCGACAGGGTCGTAACCTGTTGCCATTAGCAGCGCTTTTGATCTAGCAATAATCTGATT
>MEWF01000007.1:2121-13087 GCA_001773255.1 candidate division WWE3 bacterium RIFOXYC2_FULL_42_13 | reverse complement strand
GTACGTTATATTAGAAAAACTTGATGAGTAGTTTAGTATTTCATCTAAATAGGACTGTTCAGCGTCGTTGTTGCACGGCCCAACTATAAGAAGATGTTCATTCAATATACTGAACTCTTTAACAATATCTAACACACCTTTATAACGTGCAATTACACCCAAATACAAAAAATGCTCCTTAGAGCCAGGTTCTTTTGTAGATAAATCTTCAAGTTTTGTTCCAAAGCCTAAATTAATTATTCCGTTGTCAGGGGTTTCTATTGCCCTATAAGCTAGTGCTTCGTTAACGCGGTCGTTCTGGCTTTCGCTTATAGTCGCAAAATAAAAGCTTCCGGGAGCGTCTCTCATAATATCAATCCACCCGCTGCTTTTCCGGATGTTGTTGTGGAGTGTTATTACAGTTTTTATTTGTATTCGTTTTAATAAATCAATAAGGGATTGGTTCTGAATGTGGACGTGTACAACATCAACTTTGTTTTGCGTTAAAAATTCATCAACTACAGAAACTAATGTATCAACGCTAGCGGGAATTATCTTATAATTGCCCTCCAAAGACCCTTCTTTACATACAACAAAAACCTCGTTGCCAAAAGACACCAGGGCGTCTGATAGATAGTGTACAAAACGCTCAGTACCACCATAACCTGAGGGCGGGGTTGTTTCTTGTAAAGACGATATTTCTAGTATCCTCATAACTTCCAATTCGTAATTGTACTAATTATTTTTTCTACCGACTCACGCGCACAGTGTTCCGGTGAGTAACCTCCAGAATATATGTAATAGTTGAGTAATAGCTTTTTCCTCATTTGTAAAGCCGTGATAGATTGAAGCGCCTCGTCTGCGGAGATGGCTGCATATTCTTTAATCAATTCGCATGCAAAGTCATATCTATCGTTTTCTATCATACTTAAAGCTACTCCCCCCAGGTCTCTAGATACGTCATCAATTCTATATTTTCTTTTATGTGAGAAGTCAATAAAGCAAAACGTTTCATCTTCGAGGTACAGATGCCCCAGATTTAGGTCACCGTGCCCCTCGACTATCCTATGCAGTTTCGGACGTTCCAGTACTTGACTTTTATTGGCTTCAAGTAAAGAAAGAGTATCTAAATAGAATCTATACACAATCGGAGATGCCCCCACCAGTGGTTTAACCATATCCAAATCTGACTGTAAACGGTCCCACAAATAAGACTTCTTCGCATCAATTACCAGCGTTTTGGTATGGAATTCATAGATAAAACTTGCAAGCCGTTTAACACCGTCGCTTCCAAAAGCATCCTGACTGATTAGTTTAAGCAAACAACCATCGTCCGGTAGTCTACGCATAACAATCACTAGAGAATTACTATCTACATCTTCTTTAATAAATGGTGTATCTGCGATAGCCGTAATGCCGGTACAAACAGGATGCCGATTTGACAGCTTATCTAGCCGAATAAGATCATCTAAAACTCCCTTGTCTACTATTTTAGTTGTGAATATCTTATAAACTGCGGTGTCTGA
Source organism: candidate division WWE3 bacterium RIFOXYC2_FULL_42_13 (assembly GCA_001773255.1). Classification (GTDB taxonomy): domain Bacteria; phylum Patescibacteriota; class WWE3; order UBA101185; family UBA10185; genus UBA8498. The sequence goes on along the minus strand of MEWF01000007.1, from coordinate 11,582 downwards.
GAACAAGAGCACCGCATCTGTTTTGTCTGTTTTCTTTATTATTACATCATCACTGGTCATTTAGATTGATCCAATTAATACCTTTGTAGTTGGTAGTGATTATTTTGGCATTGTCGTATAGTTGATTATATACAAACAATTGCTTCTTAATTAAGTTATCCCACGAAAAGTTTTGTGCACTATTTGCTGCAATCTTTGATAGTTTTATTAGTCGTTCTGTATCGGGCAATAAACTGTCGAGTTCTAGGGCAAAATCTTGCCAAGTACTCTCTACATCAATTGCAATAGCGTTCTCACCATTTACCAAATAGTCCTTGTAGGCACTAAGTTTGGTGCATATAGGCAGTGTTCCGCACGCCATGCAATCTAAATTTAGTAACCCGAAGCCTTCGTCAGTTGAAGGAAATACAGAAATATCGGAACTTCTAATCAGCTCGGCTAGCTCTTTTTCTTTTTTTCCAGGTATGTAAACAAAATTTTCCTCAACGGATAACAGCGAAGCACGGGTTGGAATTGCGTCGATTACTTTAATTGACATGTTAAGGTGTTTAATTTTGTTAACAATCTGTTCGAAATACTCTTGCTCACGAATCCTGCCAATAAATATTGTGACTAGTCTATGCCCCCTGCTTTTTAGATACGCGACAATATCTACTACTTCAAGTTGTTTTTTCTGACGTTTCAAAGTATTAGGACTGATTAATATGCGTTTGTCGGATTGTTCTGTGACTTGAAAATCACTCTTTGGATAAAAAATCGTTGTGTCTACACCGAGTGGTACTTGTATTAACCTAGCACGATCTATTCCATATTCTCGAACAATTGCTTCTAATTCACCTGACGACTGGCAACTAATAATTGGCATAGATTCTATTACTTCCTTTTCAAAAGCTATTCGGTCATCCTCAAGGTATTCAAATTTTCGTCCCGCGCTAATCAACAATGGGCTAAATGTACTTTTTTCTAAGAAAGGGATACGCCCACAAAGGTTACTCCAACCTGCTAGGGATAAAAGGTGGAAGTAATGGAAAATATCAAAATTCTCCTTTTCTATATACTTTTGTGTATTTTTTAGGAAAGACGCTGACTCCTCCACTTGAAATTTCCATGTTTTGCTATTTTCGTTCATTGGGTTGTATGGAAGTCTGTATATAGTTAACCTATTATTTACTTCTACTTTTCCTACACCTGCCTCTTTCTGCAATTTAGCTTTAGTGTTTTGTCTTTCGGTATTACTTTCGTTCTCGGTGTCTAAGCGGGTAAACACATGAATATCGTGACCTAATCTGTGCAAAGACTTAATATAATTTCTAACCAAAACGCAGCCACCATTCATATCCACGGGTGATATAAAGGGATCGATTCTAGCTGAAATTAAAGCTATTTTCATATTGCCATTATAGCAAAGTGGTTAAATTATAATCCCGTTGAGCTATAATCAAGTTATAAACACCCAACTAGAGTACAAAACACGAATACTAGAGTACTTCTTAAAAGACCGGGTTACTAACGCTGACGTTGCCAACTATATGAATGAACTGCAGTTACCTACACTTGAGAACAAACTCAGGGGTAACGCGAAATTGACGAAACAGGAAGTTGAGCAAATCTTGGAGGTGTTGAAAAACATCAATCACCTGTTTAGGATCTATGGCAAAAAAAGTGATGGGTTAGAAGAATACATTAGGTCTCTCAAGTAAACTTAAAAGCTTATCGAACAAACGCTACTATCAACTGTTTTTCCGAATTTTCCACCAACAAACTCACATCAAACCTGTATAAATTCCGGTTTTTCATAAAACTCCAAACGAATGGGAAGAAATTCAGTATTCATTACACTGCCTAGACCAAAGAAAAAGTCCTCCTCATAGCAAAAGCTAATGAAAAGGACTTAAAAATCATTCATCATCCGAACCTGCTAAACCTGCTTTAACCACTTCAAAACTTTCCAAAAGCGGCAGAATATACTTAGCCATCCAACCAACACTAATTCCCGATTTCATCAGCGCCGTCAAAACAGAACACTTCACGGCAAAACTGCTGACATGAACAGCGCTATTCAGCATAAAAAAGTTGATAATTTCCAAGTCAATACGCTGTCCCGGCATAATGCTAAACGGTTTCGGCGAAGTATTGAAAAGTGCCAAAAATCTTGTTGCCCAATGTATCTTTCCCTGGAAAACAAACGTAACTTCATCTCCGCTTCTTAAACCCAGTAAAATATGTTCGAACTCAGCTGCATCCACAGTTCCTCCTTTTACCTGCGTCTCTCCTTTAGATTATCGGTTGTTAGTTTTATACATTGAATTAGATGTTTGCGCAAATCCCGTTTCCTCTTAAAACAGAAAGTGTTTTATACTTAACTTAATGCCACGCCGTATATTTATAGGAATAAAACCCGACGACTACATCATAAAAAACGTCCAATCTATGCAGGACCAGCTGGCCTTTTTACCTGTCCACTGGGTACCGTTGCAAAACCTTCACGTCACACTTCTTCCACCATGGAAACCGGGAAATTACGAAAAAGATCTTGAAATATTTAATACCCTGAAAATAGCACGGCCTTCGGTGCCCCTTACATTTACATCCGTAACGTTCTTTAAACCAAAAAATATATTATGGGCGGTTGGAAGAAAATCTGAATTCCTAACACTACTTATCGAAGACCTGCGCACGTCTTTTAACCGGCCCAAAGATGAAAGGAAATATTTAATGCACATGACTTTAGCTAAACATGTAGCACTTGAATTACACATTCCGGAAGTTGCTGTTCAGTGGCAATTTACAGCCACGGCACTAACCCTACTCGAATCCGTGCAAACGAAAGAAAGCACAGAATACAAAACTCTCTCAACCATTAGCCTGACGTGATATTATAAACTTTATGAAAACAGTTTTAGTAACAGGCGGAGCAGGATTTTTAGGAAGTCATCTTTGCGATTATCTAATTAACAAAGGCGAAAAGGTTATTTGCGTAGATAATCTTTTTACGGGAGATAAGAAAAATATCGAACATCTCCTTGATAATCCGAACTTCAGATTTATTAACCACGACATTATAGCTCCGTTATATATTGAAGACACAATCATTGACCAAATATATAACCTTGCCTGTCCCGCGTCACCGATTCATTACCAATTCAATCCGGTACGAACTATTAAAGCCAACACGATCGGCGTTATAAATATGTTGGGACTTGCTAAAACACACAAGGCAAGAATTTTGCAAGCCTCGACATCGGAAATATACGGAGATCCTCTTGAACACCCTCAAAAAGAATCCTACAGAGGTAACGTAAATACAATCGGTCCGAGAGCCTGCTACGACGAAGGAAAAAGGGTAGCTGAGACTTTATTTTTCGACTATCGACGCCAGCATAATTTAGAAATAAGAGTAATCAGAATATTTAACACCTACGGACCGCGTATGGCACAAAACGACGGTAGGGTAGTGTCGAATTTTATTTTGCAGGCTTTAAGAAACGAACCGATTCAGATTTACGGAGACGGAAAACAAACGAGATCGTTTTGCTTTGTTTCAGATCTCATAGAAGGCATGTACAGAATGATGAACACCGAAGACTTTACAGGACCGGTTAACATTGGCAATCCAGGAGAATTTACAATGATTGAACTTGCCGAAAAAGTTGTTGAACTAACAGGTTCGAAATCGGAAATTATTCATAAACCGTTACCCGTCGATGACCCGATGAAAAGAAAACCTGACATCACACTGGCAAAAGAAAAACTAAAATGGGAACCGACAGTAATATTAGCTGACGGTTTAAAACAAACAATAGAATATTTTAAGTCGGTAATTTCCTAATTTAATTAGAAATATCGTTTGCGCACATTGAAGTTTTTGTGTTATCCTTTTTGAGAATAGAAATATGAGCAGTTACCCCAAATTTTTTACAAAAGAAGGAAGAACTCTTCGCCCGCTAAACATTCCAACTGTAGATGCTTCTTTTTCCAAAGAAAAAAGTCTTGATTCTATAAGCTCTTTGATGGAAGAAAACACTATTTATCTTGAACGCTCAATAGCGCCAAATGAAAACATATTCAAAAAAATTGGCACGAGAGTAAACCGTCTCACTTTGGCCTTGCCCGTACAAAAATATGCAGCCATGGGATTTGCGGTATCTTTAATAATGATCACCGGTATTACAGCCCGCGCATCAATCATCCCCCGAAAGGTTTCTTTTACAGAAGAAGGTGGCTACAATATTTATTCCTCGAAACCCCTTACTTACGAGTATGCAGTCTCGAAAGTTAACGCGAAAGACTCGAGGGCGGAAAAGATCGACGGCGTCTTTAACATTTATAAATGCCCAATGGAGGGACTCGGAGGTAAGTTTGTGGAGGAAGCCGACAAATACGGTATCCCCTGGTGGTTAGCGGCCTCTGTAGCATTCAAAGAATCCAGCTGCGGTAAAAACACACCGACGGTTGGCGGTCAGGAAAGCTACAACGCCTGGGGTTGGGGAGTTTACGGAGATAATGTCCGTTCCTTCGATAATTTTGCACGCGGAATTGAGACAGTATCCAAGTACTTTTCGGATAAATTCTATTCTCTGGGCATCGAAGACCCCTGCGAGATAATGAAAGTATATACACCGCCTTCGGATGGTTCCTGGTGCCGCGACGTTATTCACTTTTCGGAGGTTTTTGATCAATATCGTACGCTTTAATCCCCTTCTCAGAACAATCCTATAGTATTTGACGGGTAAGCTGAATGTGGTAGAATTATCGTTTGTATGTGGACAAAGCCTCGGTTTAAACCGACGGTCATAGTCTTTTCCGCGCTAGTCTACGCTATTGCGGTACTAGGGGGAATGATCTCCACCAGGGCTGAGGCAAACGGTAGGATTTTAGCACCTTCCGGTCAGGCCGACACGTCCTTGGTTAAAGTAACTGTCGAGTATAAAAAGGTTAACAGGGAAGAGGTTCTAACGGCCTTCTTCGAAGACTTAAAATCACCTCTGAAACCTAATGCAAAGAAATTTATCGAAGTTGCTGATAAGTACGGGTTAGATTATCGTTTGCTGCCGGCCATTTCATGTATGGAGTCGACCTGCGGTAAGCGGATAATTCCCGAATCATATAACCCTTTCGGGTGGGGCATTTACGGAACTACCCATATTGCTTTTGCTTCGTTTGACGAGGCAATCGAAACGGTGGGTAAAGGATTGGCTGAAAACTATGTTTCTAAGGGATTTGATACTCCCCGTGAAATAGCGCCGATCTACACCCCTCCTAACCATGTCAACTGGCTGAACGGAGTTAACTACTTCTATAGCAGGATGGAAACGCTGGAAGGACAAATTTAATTGAATATTGAATAGGAAGGGCGGTTTAACTACCGCCCTTTCTTTATACTCATCTTGAGAAAACGTACTATACTTTATTAATGAATAGTTTTTTCTACTGGTTATTTAGTAAAAACCACATGTCAGGACTTAATAGGAGTTTGTTCCTATCGATGCCTATCCTCGCAGTTGTATTAGTTGCGGTTATGCCGGAAAACAAACTCATAGATAACAGCAGGGCTGCCACATTGGAGATTTTGATGCCTATTGTTTTAGTTATGTCTCTGGGGATGACACTACCGGCATTCCTTGCGAGAAAATACCTCCAAAAAAATACCGAACAGGCAAAAAGGCTCATCAAGAGGCTCAGGACTAAAGATGCGGTGTCCTACCCGAACGACGAAATGGCTCTAGATGCGTTGGAAATTTACATCGGGCTATTGGTTTTTATGTCATTAATATTTATTTGGTTTATGTACAAGTCTCTGACAAGATAGCATTTTCCCCGGCTTTTTATTATTCTTCTACTATCCGTGCTGATATAATATGAAAGTTAGTGGGCGAGTGGCGGAATGGCATACGCGCACGGCTTTAGTTTACCCTAACGTAAGCCGTGTAAAACTGAAGACCTTTAACAAATAAAAGAGCAGATTTCGTGGGCGAGTGGCGGAATGGCATACGCGCACGGCTTAGAACCGTGTTCCGAAAGGATTGGAGGTTCGAGTCCTCTCTCGCCCACCAAATACTCAGGGGTAATCGCAGTAGCGTGGTTACAATATAAAAATGGTATTTTTGTAACTATCAATAATATTATATTTTATCCAAAATTTTTCTTTAATAATAATACGACCAAACATATTTGATACAGAGGCTTCTACATGCTATAACTACGCTAACAATCCACAACATCTAGTGAAAAAGGAGAGGTAACTATGGCAGACTTGACTTATCAGGGGCTGTTATTGGACAAGGCAGGTCACACTAAGTTAAGCCTCTCAAATGGCGAGGCGGTGATCTACAGTCCTTACGGCTCCGGCAAAGCTTTTGTTCTATCCGGTGTTGCACTACAGGTGTATAAGTTTCTTGAAAGCGGTAGAGCTGTTGAGGAAATAATCAATACCTCACAATCTCTGGAATGGGAAGAAACCGTACAGGCAGTGATGGCGTACTTCACAGATCAGGGACTTTTTGCAGACAGGGGAAAAACGAAAACTTTCTCCGCACCCAAAAAGCCGAAGTCAATTGCACTTTGGATCCATGTTACGGACACCTGTAATCTGCGCTGCGATTACTGCTACGTTCACAAGGGTAAACGGCGCTTATCCAAAGAAGCCTGCGATGTAATCGTTAATGCATTAAAGACGGATACAGAAACTTTTCAGATAAAGGAAATTGAGCTAAAGTTTGCAGGAGGCGAACCGCTCGTTGATGTAAAGATTATTTCCTATCTGATGAATCAGGCGAGAGCTGTGTTACTACCACTTGGTGTAAAAATCCATTTGGCGATAATCACCAACGGTACCTTAGTGACTGAAGAAAAAGCTAAGTTTCTCAAAGACGAAGCTTTTTCGGTCATGGTATCCCTGGACGGACTTGGAGATTTCAACAATGCAAGGAAATATGCAGACGGGCGGACAAGTGTTCAGCAAGTGCTGGATGGTATTGAATTCCTGCTTAGCTCCGGTGTCAAACCTACAATACTCACAACTGTATCAGATACGAATGTTGAGGGTTTGTGGGAACTAATGACTTATGTGAAAGGGAAGGGTCTAACGCTAAGCCTAAGCCTATCCAGAGACTACGAGCAGGAAGTGGGTTTGAAGATGAATGTGGAACATGTTGCCAATGAAATGGTAGCGTTTCTACAAAAAGTATGTCTTCTGCACGACGGCGAACTACCGCGATTGAGCTTCAACGGAATTCAATTCACCGGTGGCAGAACCCGTATCTGTGGGGGTGGCTCAAACTACTTTGCGGTGGATCCTGATGCAGGTATTTGCTTTTGTCAGATGACTGTAGATAAACCAATGGGTCTGGTCACAGATAAGAGCAGCATATTGAGTTTCTCCAATAGGCAAGATATGATCCTGGAAGGAGGTGAGTGCTTAACCTGTATTTGGAAGAATATCTGTTGTGGAGGATGCGTAGTTTTAGCGATGAACGCAGGTACTTTTGGGAAACCATCAGTAATGTGTAATTTAATGAAGCGCATCCTACCGTCAATCCTTCTATATGAAGGCCGAAAGATCCGTAGAAAAAAAGAGAGGGCAACATGACTGCTTTAAGTAAAATAGGGATACATGTCGCCGGCTCTACTGATACAGGCGCAGAATGCCGAGAGTGTGTTGACGACTGCAGAGACTGTCGGGATTGCAAAGATTGTAAGGATTGTGACGACTGTGGCGACTGCATCCAATGTACACCTGTGATTGATGACGACTGCAGTGATTGTAAAGATTGTCGCGACTGTGGAGATTGCATTCAATGCACCCCGATTGTCGACGATGATTGTGATTAGGCGTATCCGTTTCTTTAAGCCCTCTTATAAGATATACTTTCTTATGGGAGGGCATTTTTATGACTATATCCTTATCACTAATTAGAAATGAGCGATTTGATATTTCGAATATTGTTAATAAATACATGCTAGCTTTGGAAAGCTTATACACTAAAGAGGAGATGGGGGGGTATTTGTATTCAAGGTCTGGGGGCGTACTTGGTATAGCTTTTGAAGGTAAGTTACCTAGTGTTTCTGAAGAGCGGTTTTTAATTGAAAATGTTACTATAGCCTCAAGAAATATCAGTATTATTAAGATTTGGCACGAAAACAGCAGAATATCGAGAAAAGAAATTATAGATAAGTTTAGAAAAATTGCTAGTGTTAACTCCTCATTCATTTTCTTAAACCAGAATATTCGATATTTTGAAGATACCCCTTTAACTAGCAGATACCCACAAATTACAAAAAAAGGTAGTGTCTACAGCTCCGTAGGACAGATGACAAGTTATTTTAGCCGGGGTGACGAACACATAAAAGAATACGGACAGGATACTAGGGGGATAGAGTATGGCGAAAAAGCAAATTCCGAGAATGTTATAGCCACAATCGATGACTATTTATCTGGATACATTGATTCAAATAAATTTAGTGAGTTTATAGACCCACAATTTTGTGGATTAAAACATTTCACCGAGGTTTTACACGAACAAGATGGTTCTCTTAAGGCAACGTTCTTACAAAATAAAAACACTAATTACAATATAGCTAGATACTTTTTCAGCCCTGATATTGTTTTTTGCAGTAATGAATATATACTGAGAATGTTTAGAGGATTAGAATACCCTTCAAAAAATATTGAGATTAGGAAGCGCCTATCCTCCTATACCTGTAATCTTTGAAAACACAGCAGGTAGCCCTAAGCAACGACTAAAACAATTCGCACATCCTGACAGATGGCTCACCAATAGAATTTCCGTATATTGACACTTTGTACATAACTATGTACATTACTGATATGGATAAATTGATTTCATTATCAAATGCCAGAGCAACATTTCCTGAAATAATCCGTAAAGTAAGCACCACGTCAGACAGAGTGGTGATTACAGTCAATGGGCAGCCCAAAGCTACTTTGGTAAATTCAGAGGAGTTAGAAGCTCTTGAAGAAACTGCCGAAGTGCTTTCTATACCAGGAGCTAAAGACAGTATAATAAAAGGGTTGAATCAAGCTAAAAAAAGAAAAGGCGTCCTTCTCTCTGATTTAGAGTAAGTTTTTATGCAGGTTATCGTTACCCCAAACGCATTAAGACAATACGAACATTTTCAAAAATCAGATCAAATAAAAATAAGGAACAAACTTCTTCTACTTGAAAAATATCCTACGGAAGGAAAAAAGTTGGCGGGAAAACTTTCGGAAATAAGATCTTTGAGAGCCTGGCCCTATAGAATACTCTATTATATAAACAAAAAGGAAAGGAAAGTTTTTATCGTAACCATTGCGCACAGACAGGGCGTGTATAGGTAGCTGTACGAGCTACTCCCTTTCTGTTTATTTCCTCCCCAATATTCCTTACAATTAAATGTATGAGGACTCTCACAAAACTGCCCTCGGTTATTAAAAACACCGGTTTACCAAAAGGCGTCATCAG
>MEWF01000007.1:0-1937 GCA_001773255.1 candidate division WWE3 bacterium RIFOXYC2_FULL_42_13 | reverse complement strand
AAAAATTATAAATATTTTATGCACGCTACCTTCATTTTCGCCATATTGTTTCCCGTCACACTACTGTTTCTCCCTTCTTACATGGCGTTTATCGTAATGGCTATGGCTTTTTGGGGAATATACTTCGAAACCAAAATATACGCAGAATTTCACTTTATTGACCGCCACGTTCCGAGAGATGAATACTCAAAATCCTGGGGATTGGTAAGCGTTCTAAATTCATCGGCGTACTTTTTTGGCTCACTAATCGCTACTTTAATAATTAGCTATTCACTAAAATTCACATTCGCTGCGGCGTTAATACTTTTCGGCCTAACTTACTTAATATTCTCTCTGCTGGCAATAAAATCAGAGTCAACCAAACCCCAAACCTTTGAAGAAAACTCCGGGAACTCTAATTTATCTTTTAGACAGACGTTTCAGGTCTGGAGAACCTTGATGGGGAAAATATGGCCATTATGGACTTTTAACTTAGTGATTACGCTGGTGGATGCGGCCTTTTGGACGGTAGGCATAATTTTTTCCGAGCAAATGCGCGGTACCCATCCTGCGGGAGGATTGATAATTACTGCCTACATGTTCCCACCCATATTTATGGGATTTCTCCTGCCGAAAATTACTGCTAAGTTGGGTAAAAAGAAGACGGCCTTTATAAGCGCTTTATTTGCCGCCATCTTTGTGCTGCTTTTCGGACTGGCTTCCAATGTTTACCTGCTTATCTTTCTGGTATTCTCCGGCTCGGTACTTCTTTCTATAGCAAACCCTGCACTTTACGCAGCTTACGAGGATTATGTTTCAAGACTGGGTAAGTTTAATAACGACATGATAGGTTTGGAACAAACCGCTAGCAGCGTCGGTTACGTAATCGGACCGCTTTTAGCCGGAGCAATTGCCGCAACAGCGGGAGTTCAACAAACCTTCGTATTCACGGGCGCATTGTTACTAATAACCTCGGTCGTATGTTTAATCGTCGTACCTAAAAAGATCAGGATGCCCCAGAAAGAGCTCGCAGAGACCATTTATTAACCCCAAAACTATACCAAAAGCCCCGTCTTGTGCTAATATAGTCAGGTTATGAAAACCAAAATCGAAAAATTACCAAAAGCCACTATAAAAATTATCGTAACTGTTGACAATGACGCCGTTAAAAAGGCCTACGAAAAGACCCTGGATAACGCCGTAAAAACAACAACCATCGAGGGTTTTAGACCGGGAACAGCACCTAAAGACATGGTAAAAGACAAGATAGGACAGTCAAAACTATTCGGAGATGCCATAAACGACGTTCTGGAAACCTACTATCCCCAGGCTTTAAAAGAAAACCTGATCAATCCTGTATCCAACCCGAAAGTTGAAATAAAAGAGTTCGACCTGGAAAAAGACCTCGAATTTACAGCTACCGTGGCCGTCCGACCTGAAATGAAAATTGGGGAGTACAAGGAAAAACTTAAAGAAAAATTTGACCAGAAATGGGACGCCGCAGTTAAGGAGTCCGAAAAAGCAAAAAGCGAAGGAAAAGAAGCTCACGAACCTCATGTTCACATGACCACAAACGACGTTCTGGAAACATTAATGACCGTAGCTGACGCCGAAATCTCCGACATTCTATTGGAAGATGAAACTGACAGGTTGCTTTCTAGATTTATGGATCAGGCCCAGTCAATAGGCTTGTCACTTGAGCAGTATTTAAAATCCCAGAACAAAACCGGGGAACAGCTGAGAAGCGAATACATAAAAATAGCCGGGAATAACATTAAAGCAGAGTTCGTCCTTTCAGAGTTAATAAAGACGGAAAACATCGAAGTCTCAGATTCTGAAGTGGAAGAAATGATAAAAGCAGCGGGAGATCCCAGCCTGGTAAAAGCCGAGGATCCTATGCAGCGACTTTACATTAAGAGCATTTTGCAGAAAAATAAGCTTATTAGTAAGTTGGCTGA
>MEWF01000006.1:5432-6137 GCA_001773255.1 candidate division WWE3 bacterium RIFOXYC2_FULL_42_13 | reverse complement strand
ACCGGAACCAATTTAAATATTGCCAATGTTAGAACTGAATATATAAAGAGGGCGATTCCTGCAAGTACACCAAGTCTTCCGTACCTGAATATTAAAAATAAGACGACAAGCAGTAGCCCGACACCTGCGGCAAAAAAACTTTTTTGAACAGATTCCGCACCAAGAGTTGCCCCGATAGTTTCCTGTTCCAAAACTTTCACCGGAACAGGTAGAGCTCCTGCTCTAATCTGAATACTTAAACTCTTTGCCGTTTCAAAATCAAAATCTCCGCTTATTACCGGATCGTCGGTCAAACCCTGCGCAAGGTCGGCGCTCACAACCGGCATTGAAAGAGGTACGCCCGTTTCATCAAGATACAATGCAATAGGTTTATTTACATTTTTCTTCGCCAGTTCGGAAAATTTCTCTCGCCCCTCATTTGAAAATCGTAATTTGATCTGAGGCTTACCCTGATTTTGAATATCGGTCTGGTCTGCTACAACTACATCCGCACCTTTGAGATCGGCTCCCGTTATACCCGTAGCCTCCCAGGACTCAGGTTTGGTGTAATACTCGAACATCTTGTCCTCACTCCACTCATTTTCAGGCTTTAATTGTTTAAAAGTAAGTTGAGCCGTCTGTCCTATAAGATTTACCGCTTCAGTAACGTTGTCTAACCCGGGTATTTCTACCAAAATTCTGTATTGATCCCCACTCTTTGTCGTG
>MEWF01000006.1:2613-5354 GCA_001773255.1 candidate division WWE3 bacterium RIFOXYC2_FULL_42_13 | reverse complement strand
CCAATACAATTCTAATGCCGCCCTTTAAATCCAGACCTTTCTTAAAGTCTCTGAGATCTTTTTTAAATTTGCCGCCAAAAAGTTCGAGATTATAACCGCCGACGGTCGTGTCCAAACCTATAAAACTGTTATTCATTTTTATCGGAGTCCTGGGAAGAACAATAAGTAACGCCAGAGTAGTAAGAGCAGATATTAATCCTAATCGTACATATATATTTTTAAACATACTCAGAGATTATATATTTTATGACTGGTGGGTGGCAATCACTGAAACAAATTCTTCTTCATCTCCGATAAGCATAGCCCGGCTTTGAGACAATATCTTCATAATGAATTGATCGTAGGTTCTTTTTCTGTAGTTGAATTCTTCGACGTCCATCACTGAATAATTTATTTCTCTACCTGTAATAGTTTCGTTCTCTTTTATGACCTTGTCGAATTCCGTTTGGTCGACTGTCCCTACTATAAAAAGATCTACATCTAAAGCTGTGGATTGACGGCCGCGTAAATAGGAGCGCGAAAGAATTGCGTACGTGATATTCCCAAGTTTTTTCTGCCTTTTAATAATTTCTGCCCCCACCCCATCGTCCTTGGCTAAAATCGAAACAAGATCGGGGAAAAGCGGGTGCATTACATCGACCGTATAAAATATTTTGTTGGAACTCTGTCTTTTTGTAAGAAGACCGATGGAAATTAAGTTATCCAGCTCCCGTCTTACAGCATTTATCTCCGCCTTCACTGCGCGGACTATAGCGCGTACGTGATAGGACTTAGTGGGATTAAGCAACAACAATTTCAGGATCTTGACCCTGACTTCGGATACAAATAAATTTTTTAACATATTTTGACCTTTTTCCGGGCAGCAGTTCTCCGGGCTTTCAACCCCGGAAATAATTACCCTTCATCCGCGGATGTCGTGAAGCCTTACGGCCTACTTATAGACTACCTGGTCAACATTGCGGTCAGGTACAATGCCAATCCAGAAATTTCCACGGTTGAACTCTATTTCGTTACCGGCAGTATCATAGAAAATTGTGCGTTCGTCGCGGCCCGCTTTGGACCATGTCGCGTCTACAACCTTACCGTCAATAAATATTAAGGCTTTTCCGCTGCCGAGAAGTTCGTATTCTAAGCGGCTTTTATCGTCTCCGGCGATTGAGCTTTCTACCGCAAACTGGATTATCAGGTTTTTGACCGTCACCTGTTCTTTTGTTTCCTGGTCTAACTGAGGCATCGGCTGGTCGGATGCATCAACACCCGTGTATCTTAAATATGTGTTGGTCGTGGGGTCGAACTTGAAAGCTCCGGTGTAATCACCGTGATACCAATAGTCTATTGTTATATCTGTAGCTGAAGAGGACGCAGCATATTTATTCGAGTCATCCTTGAAAAGCCATGGCCTTACGGTTGTCTGGCCTTCCCACCCAAGCGAATCTCCAAGTTCCCTCAGCTTTACTCCGTTTGTGTACTCGGTGTGCTCGTAAGCTACATCTCTCGGATTGTCACGCCAAACGCAACCATCGCATACTGAAGGCAAGGTTGCCCCTCCTCTAAAAAGACTTCTCACCGGCCAGTTTTCTATGGCGAATAGAGCCTGAGGGGAATAACCGTCGTGCATAATCATGGCGTCACCCAGCTCTTTGACCAAAACGAGGTAGTATTCGCGGGTACTTCTTACGGGACCAATTTTTTCAGGAGTATTTGAGTAGAAGAAAGTTAGGAATCTTGTTATTCCGCCTTCGGCTACTACTTCATAAACAATATCGGCATAAATTAAGCCTGACTGGGGACGGGCATCGAGGTGGTTGTTCATCATTACACCGAACGGTCTGTCTTCAAACCAGCTAGCTGCGGTCTCGGGAAACATTTTTCCCGTTAAGGGATTCATGATTTCAGTTACTTTTACTGCGGACTCATTTGAATTTGAGTTGGGAACTACAGGCGTCTTTGAGCCTTCCTGGCTCTTAAGATACCAATAGCCTCCGCCAAGAGCTCCGGCTAAGATAAAGCCGAGAATAACGGACAGAACAAAACCTATCTTCTTCTTTTTTCTGGGTTTCATAGAATTAGTTATATCCACGGGAGGCATATTATTATTGCTCAAACCGGGATCTTGTGTCGATTGGGGTGCCTTAGGCATTCTAATAGGGCGACCCTGAACCTTTGTAGGCTCAACAGGACCTTGCCCGTTTTGAGATGTGGGTGTCTCAAAATCAGATAATTGCATGCTTAGATTATATATTGAGTACATTTTTTGTCTAGATGGTTATGGGGTAGAGTTTGGAAAAAAAAGAAGGAGTAACTTTGCATTCGGATTTTATTCCGCAGCATTGTTACTCCTTGTAAAGCTAACGTTCGTCCACCGACACAACGATTTCTGCGCCGCAACCGCATTGTTCTTCGTGGGATTGAACGAAACGTTTTTTTGTTTCTTCAACCTCAGACTCTAAAACACACGGATCGTACTCGTACCAATTCGGGTTGTTGGGGCAGCCGGTGGAGATAAAGAAAAGCTTGACCGGGGACTCTTCCTCGTCGGGGCAATTGCAGTAATTCTTGTCGAATCCGCAATGGAGACAGGTTTCGCCAAAAAGATCGGGTTCTTCTTCGTAAAAGCTTTCCTCGTCGAAATCTAACCCTGAGGAGAATCCTTCGCTACTTGTCCCGAGCTCCGCGGCCTGAAGGTCAATCTGCAATAAACGCCGTTCTTCGACAGACATGTGTTTTGCATTAATAACTGA
>MEWF01000006.1:0-2605 GCA_001773255.1 candidate division WWE3 bacterium RIFOXYC2_FULL_42_13 | reverse complement strand
ATCCTCCAAAATTTGGTCGTGAACATTTTTATCGGCCACAGCTAACCTCCTTAGGATTTGTAGGGGTCGTGGATTACAATGGCGCCATTATAGCAACTTTTGGATATTCAGTCAAACACTATGGGATAATATATAGTTTAATCGGGTAATATGTCGGCAACAACCACCAAGCGTCTTAATGTGGTACCTGCGGGCCAACATGTCATTAGTGTAACTTTTGCAACATCCGATTCAGAATCCATATACGAAATATCTTCAGCCGGCACTATTTTGACCTCCGTCACCGTATAAACAAATTTACGGCGGTTAAAAATGAGGTAGATTTTGTCGCCTTTCTCCATTTTGTTTAAAAGATAAAAGACAGCGTTATACCTATTCGCATTCAGAAAATTATCTGAGGAGTGCGCGAACAAAAACACGTTTCCTACTTGTCCAGGCAATGCTGTACCTCTGGCGTGAGCCACACCCTGCATCAAAGCTTTCTGATAAACCTTGCTATCTGTGGGGTCGACATCCTTTATTATCTTGGTGTTTGCACCGATTTTGGGGATAACAATACTTAGGTAAGGGTCGGCCGCCACTATATATTCCTTACCCTCTTTTTGCGGGTCGGATGAGGTCAGTTTTACCTCAGCGTCGGCCTTAGGAGGGCTAAGGCGATACTTTAATTCGTTAGTTAGAGCCGGATAAAAGATAGCCAGTAAGGCTATGAGAGACAGCCCCACAAAGCCGATGCCCAGCCTGTAAAGGGCTGGGCGCGGTTGGGCTTGGGTTAACCTCTTAACTAATTTATTCGTTCCTTTTTCTAAGTCCATTTATCGTTAATCCGCCAAGAATGATTACCAGTGCTATCCATGTCCATGGACTTGAAAGTAGTTTTCCGAAGAAACTCTTTTGCTGTGTTCCCTCTTCCTGAACTTGTTCTCCTAAAACGCTTCCTTCTTCTCCTGAACCTTCACCGATCTCTTCTTCCGATGGAACTACATCGGCTCCTTCGCTACCTGTCCCGGTTCCTATTGAAGAAGCTCCTGCTGAGGTTAAAGAGGCTTCGTAGACTGTTTCTTCTTTGTTTACCGTAACGGTATTTACGTTAGTCAGCTCTTCAGCTTCCACATCAGAACCGTTGCCTGCAGAGTCAAAGGCACGTACCGCGAAGTATTGTCGGTGAGCACATTTTTCGCCGGCGACCTCTTCGGTGAATGTTTTCTTTTCGTCTGGTCCCATAGTGAATGTTCGTATTCTGCTACCCGGTCCTGCGGTGAATTCTTTTTCGTCAGACATGTAGACTTCGACGTAATCGGTTTGACTGTCGTTGGCTGTTTTCAATGTTACTTCGTATTTGCAGTCGGATTTTCTGTCTACTTCGATGTATTTGGGTTTGTCGGGACCGTCGTTGTCGTAGGTGGTTGTGACTTCCTCGGACACCGCAGATCCTTCTGCTTCCTCTGCTGTGACAGTCACCTTGAACTTGTATGTGCCAGTACCTTCCAGAACAGCATCGGTTACATTACATATGTTAGTGCCACCATTCTCATTAAAATTAGAGTCTGAAATTGTCTGGAAATCTTCCCATCCCGAACTAGGCCCGTCTTTAGAACATACGGCAGTAAGATTTCTATTCTCACCGGACGCGTCCATTACCACGAAGGTTATTTTGAACGGTTCGTTAAAGCTGGACTCAGGGTCTTCTATACGGACCATCAAAAACGGATCCGCAGTTGTCTCAGCAAATACTTTGCCCGGAATCACCGCGCTAACGAAGAGTAAGATTGGTAAAACCAACAAGACTTTCTTTTTTCTCGACAATGTAATCATAGATACTCCTAAAAGCATTACTGCTAAGGCAGAAACCAATACTGTTGTGTCAGATCCCGTTGCAGGAAGTCTGATTGTAGAAGTTCCAAGCACCTCTTCGGTAATTTCCTCCTCATCTACTTCCGCTTCGGCTTCAGGAGGTGTGTTTGGGGTTGTAACTGCCACGTGGGTACCAACGAATATATCATTCGAATAGTTTAAATCCCCTTGGTTTACAGCTTGCGCGAATACTAGTAATGAAGAGTCAGGTCCGTCCCTTACTTCGCTATCTCCCCAATAGGCTTTGGCCCATGCAATATCCATGTAATCTCCTTCGTCAACACCCGGCTGTATTTCAGCAAGGTAGGTTAGCGTTATGGTTTCTCCGTCAGAAATATTTCCTATCGGCCAGTATCCTGGAGAAGTATATCCATAAATTCCGTCGTTATCTGCTATATCCTGCTCCACATCTCTTTCCAAGATGGATGACGATGCATGCCAAGAACCTGTAAGGAAATCGAATCCTTTTGAAGGTAAATCTACAACCAGCAAGTCAGTAAGCGATGCGCCTTCTGCCTTCACTATTATCGTGAACAATACTTCATCACCAATTTCTTCAGGCTGAGTGCTGTTGTTAAACTTTGATATTGTTAGACTCACGACCCTAACTGTTTGACTATCCTGGTCTGTCCCGGTTGACTCGTCATTATCAGTCACTGTAATTTCCGCCATATTTTCGTACGTTCCTACCTGCGTGTGTGTGGTTGTGTATTGGCAAGAAATATTAGCACCTGCAGCCAATGAAGTACCG
>MEWF01000005.1:14663-15756 GCA_001773255.1 candidate division WWE3 bacterium RIFOXYC2_FULL_42_13 | reverse complement strand
TGGATTTGATTGAGTCCGATTTCGTGCAGTCGCAAGCAGGGGAGCTGAACCCTTATATTTAGCAAAACCATAAATGCCGATAAAGACGCATTTGTAGGCGTACCAGCAATGGCCGCCGTAGCAGCTTAATTTATTAACGCTGTGGATTCCGTTTCTTTTGCCCGGAAGGGTTTACGGGGTCTAATAAATCCGGGAAGAGGTCATGTCAACATTAGCCGTGTTGGCACACCGGGGATGAAAAATCCGAAGATCTTAGCTTGCGGTAGGGCAAAAAAGGTTCTTCAAGCACCCGGCTCTATCTAAGATAAGCTTGGATAAGTTTGTAGAAGCTGCATGAAAAGCTCTCAAGACGGGGGTTCGATTCCCCCCATCTCCACCATAAGCCTTTTTAAGGCTGCTTTTTGCAGCCGTAAAATTTTGTATGAGGAATTGCGCAGGAATCGAATGCCGCAGCGAACGAAGGTGAGCGAGGCGGGGTCGACGGGCTCGCTAGTAAGCGAGAACCGGTGACCGATTCCCCCCATCTCCACCAGAAAAAATTTAAGGTCACCGTAAGGTGGCCATGTTTTTTTGAGCGTAAAAAAATCGTACAGGGCTCTTTGTTACCTATCCGATTATTGAAGACTGAACGAATTTTGGTTTCAGTTGACTTTAGCTTTCAGCAGCGCATAGAAGGTTATCAGGTATTGCTTTGCTTTCTCCCAATGCATTTCGACGTCTTGCGAAGGTGTTCCAGGATCTTCTGCCAGGTCGTGTTCACGTGTTGCCCTTGCCCTTACATTTCCGCCATCCATGAATTCCTCGCTTGGAAATCCAAAAATGGCACCATACAATTTTGCGAAGGCGATCGCGAGTTCGGTTTTATCTGGGTTTCGTTCGAGTTTGTCGTGCAATTCCGACCAACCAATTTCAAGTTCTGCAATTTGGCGAGAATTAAACTGTAACCCGCTTTGTTGTTTCACCAAGTCATAGAATTCAACCATCTGTGCGACAGCGCCCGCCCAATCCCTTGTGTCATGGTATTTTACTGCTGTGAAAAGAAAAACAACCATCTTGCCTGCCGTTGTCTCGTCAACTCCGTACAACTCCATAT
>MEWF01000005.1:0-14643 GCA_001773255.1 candidate division WWE3 bacterium RIFOXYC2_FULL_42_13 | reverse complement strand
GTTTAGTTTCATGGCGAAGTATTATTTCTCCTGCCGATATTTTAACATACAGGTGGTATAGCCTTTAGCTATGTTTTACGACAAGAACAGTGTTATAAATACTGCCCGCGTGAGGAAAAATTAAAGAAAATAAGTTAGATTGAAAAGTGGGTGTGACTTTTTGTAAAGTAACCCAGAGGTATCTATAAAAAAAACAGAGCCTTTCGGCCCCGCTTTTACATCCGTCTCTCTTTTCTGAATTGATGCAAACCGAAATACTACCAGAGGGTTCGTTACGTTGTCTACAAAATGTCTAACTCCGTTAGACTTTAAATGCTTTCCAAAATTCCCTACGCAGTTAATATTACTACAGGGCACGAAGTTCCATGTACTATAAGTCCAAATGAAGTAAAACCCTACAGTAACAATATAAAAACCATTGTGGATAACCTATGGAAAACTTACTAAAATACTTATTTCCGCCCAAATGCATTTTTTGCAGAAACGAAGGTGAGGTCTTCTGTGATACTTGTTTGGCTGAATGCTCTTTGCTTACGGCTCAGTATTGCCTAGTATGTGATTTACCTTCCGAAGGCGGTTTCACCCATACGCAGTGTGCCGAAAGATTAAAAGGAACGGCACCTTCCAGACTCCTTGGCGTTTACAGTTACGACGGAAAAGTCCGGGAATGCATAAAATTTTCCAAATACGGGGCAAAGCAGTTTTTGAGCCTGCGAAAACTTTGTAGGGAGGCGGCCGACGTTTGCGCTGAAATGTGGGGTGGCATAACTCCTGACTTATGCCTACCAATCCCTTCCAGTCCTCAGAAGTTATCATACCGGGGATTTAACCAGGCAAATATGATAGCCGAGGAATTTTGTAGAAAATTCAAACTGTCTTTAAATAAAGAGCTTTTGATAAGGGTTAGAAATACGGAAGCGCAGCACACCCAGGATAGAGAAGGCAGGCGGGAAAACGTAAAAGGTTCGTTTGCTGTGACCGCTCCGGCAAACGTCAAAGGAAAAAAGATTCTGCTTGTCGACGATATAAGTACCACGGGGGCCACCTTTCTTGAATCAGCCAAAGTTTTGTACGAAGCAGGGGCAGCGGAAGTTCAATGTTTTGCCCTAAGTAAACGGGAAAAAGTTTGTTATAATGGTGCGGCACATGACCGTGCCTAACGGCTGCGTATCTTGGAGGGTTGGCAGAGCGGTAATGCAGCGGCTTGCTAAGCCGTGACGGTTAATTGCCGTCCACAGGTTCGAATCCTGTACCCTCCGCCAGAAATTTTACACACACCCGGTTCCGTTAGCTACCCCAATTTATTGCGTTCTATCGGTAAAAAAACTATTATTGGACTATGCAAATACCATACTCCAAGATATTAAACCTGGTTGGGTTGACTAACCAAAAACCGTCTGAAAATAAGAGACCTGATGGCTTTGACCCCCAAACGCTCGGTCCCAAAGAAATGTACGTAGAGTGGGATTCGGTTGTTAAGGCCGAGGTCAAAGAAATGAATAAAAGATTTTCCAGAACCTTCATTATCATCGCCGTTGTTATAGCGCTTTTGCTTGTGGTTATGAAAGAGTTCGGGTTGATTTTTGTGGTAGCGAGCTTGATTTTTTTCCTCATTTCATTAAACAGGTTACCCGAGCACTCTATTCACGTTGAAGCGTCGAGTCACGGAATTAAGTACGGTGACTCTATGTATTACTGGCACGACTTAAGGCAGTTTTTCTTTAAAAATATTGCGGGAGCAGAGATTATGATCGTCGACACCTACACCTATCTTCCCGGCCGCCTGTTTTTCAGTTTTGAGCAGGCCGATAAAGCCAAGATAAAGGAAGCGTTGGATAAGCATATAACTTATCTTTCGGTAGAGCCGATGTCTTTTCTCGATAAGCTTTTCGAGAACGTTAAGAGCAAATTTAATATATAATCACCCTGTAAATAAGCACCCGTAGTTCAGAGGATAGAACGCAGCGTTGCGGACGCTGAAGTCGGGGGTTCGAGTCCCTCCGGGTGCACCATAAGGTTTTCACTTTTTTCATAATCCTGTTTAAGTTGAAATAGTGCGGATAGTTGTGGGGTTCCATTGAGTAGGTCGTAGTAGGTGGGTGGGGTAGCAAAGGCAAGGCTAAGCATATCGGCATTTTTTAGCGTATCCTCGCCACCAAGTAGTAAGTCATCAAGGTGTTCCATATAATACTTAACATAGTTTGAAATTGTGTGCATATCCAGTTGCTCAGTTTCTTTTTTGTCTCGTTGTTGAATCAAGTTTGATTTTTCAATCAATAGCTTTTCAATATCGTCTTCAAACATTTTCATAGTCGTTTGCGAGGTAAGCATCTTCATCTTTTCTTTAAGGTTTAGCACTTCCCGATCCTTGTTTATAATCTGTTCTGCATAGTTAATCGAATCTTTAGCGGTTGCAATTTCTCTTTTTTCCCACTCCTCGAAGAAGATTTTATTAAAATCGTTTATAAATTTATCGCTGAAATGTAGGTTACCTGCAAAGTTTTCTATTGTGTCGTTAAAATCTTTTAATTTCACCCTAAAGTAATGTCCTCGGTTGCAATGGTAAGCCCCAAAGTATTTTCCCGATTTTCCTTTAGATGCCGATCCTAAGAGCGGCTGGCGACACACAGGACACCTTACAACTCGTTTGTACGGATACAATGGATTCTTTATCAACTTTCTTTTTTGCCACTCTGGTAACGCCGTCTGATTTATTATTTCGTATGCCCCGTTGGTTTCAATTATTTTCAGACGATTTTTGTTCACCTTGTTGAAAACATCAACCGTTACAAGCGGTTCTGATTTTGACTTTATTGGTAGATTACGAGTCCATTTTTCTTTTTGTAGCCCACAATAGCAAATATCGGAAAGGTACTTTCGTAGTTGTCTTGGGGTTAGCGGTGTGCCACCTCTGTACCCGATTATTTTGCTACGGTCTCTTTTATCCCTTAATGCTTGTTTGCGTGATAGATAGCCAAGATTATTTATTTCTTCACATATTTCATCCTCTGTAAGATTCCCATTTAATGCCAACTCAAACATTTTCACTACGAAAACAGATTCTTGCGGATGGGGTACTTGAATTGCTCGTTTCCCATGAGGTGTATCTATTTTTATGTTCATGTAGCCATAATCAGGCGGTCTTACTTTGTATCCTAAACTGCAATATCTTATTTCGTTTCCGACCATCCTTGTCAGGATTCGTGTAATTTCATTTCTTGCTTCCTCGGATTTTATAAGTTGCGTAGTTTTATAAGGGTTGTATTGACTCCATTTGTACTCAAAGCCCAAATGTTCCAAAGTGTTTATTTTGTCGTTTCTAATATCTCCGTAAGTGTCCACGATTTCCGTGCCTGTTTTACTGAAAGCAGCACATAGGGTGTCAAAAGTTCCTACGCCGCCTCTTGTAAAGCGGTCAACGGCTCTGATATAAAGCTTCTTGACCCTAATGCCTTCTGCGAGTTTCTCCTGACAGAAATTTAATGCTTCCAGTATAGGTTGTGTGTCCAACTCACCCGATGCAGATTGTGTAAAACTAAACCACTTTTCTATGGTTTCACCTTCTCGCTTAGCGGTTTTTTCAATAGCCTCTTTTTGTTCTTCTGGGGAATCGCCTTCAAAGTCTTGTTTTGAGCTACTGGTTCTACATACAGCAGCATTTATTTCTTTTTTGATTTTAATTTTTCCGACATCCATAAACATAAAATAACCTTCTAATTACTTATAGCACTTGCCGTTTTTAATATCCAAAAGAATACGATCAATTAAAAAGTTTGCCAGTACCCGCATTTGCTGTTCAAGGTCTGGCTCAACCTTTCGTGGTAGCGTTGGCACAATAGCTTTTTTACTATTGCCCCGCTTCGCCATGACCTTCCTTCTTTTCAAAATAGGTTTTTACTTTTTCATTGAACACCGCTCCTTTGTTTGTAATCGTCGAGTCTTGGTTGATCTCGCTTACAAATTGATAAAAGTGGTCGGCATCCAGCCCTTTGCGTAGTGCTGCCAGATAAGTTGTGGTGAAAGCCTTCGTATTAAAGGGTTCGAGTTTTTTCCAAGCGTCTCTTGCTGCCGTCTCTTCTTTTGTAGTCGGATTAAAAGAATAGGGACTAATCAACTGAGGTATTTCTATACCACCAAACTTGTTTTCTCTCTTAATAGAAGAATCTTTAACAGCGATGTAATTAGATTCGCTTTTATTAACAATTACATTGGGATTAGGATTCTGATTACCATTAGATTCTATTTCATTATATTCATATTGTGTTGCCGTGTTGTCTTGCTCTTGGTTGTCCTCTGGTTGCCAGTTGGTTGTCAAAGGCACATCTCTGTTAGGAAATGGCGGTAGTTCGGAAGTTTTTAACCTATCTTTTCTTAACCTCTGGTGCTGTGTCCATTTAACAAACTCGATTATCCATATACCGTCTTGTTGCCAACGATATACCAGTTTTTCTTTTTGGATTTCGATGATGTACCCCTCAACCTGTTCGGTTGTCCAATCCTTCAAGGGTACGACTGTAGCTCTTATATAGTTCGCCTCCCCACGAATACGCCCCGCATCGTCAGCGTGTGGGATCATCCATGTAAATAAAAGCTGTGCTTCTAAAGACAGGTTTTGAACTTGTAAGGAGCGGGATATTTTATTATGAATCATCCGTGCTTTTGCCATAAACTACCTCCCACCTCCATAAACCATCCGTTCCTTGAGGATTTTTATTGCAGCAACGAAATCCTTTGCCCTCACCTGTAGTTGATTTTTCAGGTAGTTGTTTATTACAATTTCACATTGGTCTTTATTGTTAAAGACACACCAGTACGAGCCATTGTCGTCTTTTTCAAGTTTTTCAAAGCCTGTCTCAGGGGATAAGGTTAGTAAAGCGGAAAGGTAAAAATCTTTTGTAGCATAACCATTTTGAGTGTCCATTAAATTTCTCCATAAAATAAATAACCACCCCGATATTAGGATGGTTTTTATTACAACAACACTCAAAACAATGTGCTAAATCGTAGCACTATTATGTCTACATTTTATTGTGTAGCGTGTACCCACGCCCATAGTTACTTTCAAACATAATCTTTAACAGGGGTTTTAATTTCCATTTCTTTTGTAGTTTTTTCTTGAATCGGTTTATGAAATATCGTAACTCCTTATCTGGTTCTAAGGCGTCCTCGTAGGTGCGATTGAAGATGTGTTCGTATATTTCTTTATGCGTCAAAAGTTGCTCTGCCTGATTTACCAGCAACTCTGCCATACGATAGTTTTGTGTATCGCCAAGATACAAAGGAAAATCAAGGTCGTACTTGTCCAAGAGTATAAAGTACAGAGTGTGCGTTTCAGGATCAAGTGAAAACAGTCCTCCTTTTGTGCTTCTTTTTCTTCTTAAATCTTCTGGTAGTGGTTTACCTTCTGCAATATCTTTGAGCATTTGCAGCAAATCTTTTGTAGAATCATCATTTTTGTATTTATTAGCATTATTTTCCATAAAATTAACATTTTTGGGCAAGAAACATCGAGCAGGAAATTTTTTTGTACAAGAGGGGTCAGGGGTTGTTGGATGCAGGGACTCCAGCGATCCAATCACCTGCCGCCATTTTACTCTTATTGTGCTTAAACTTCACCGTTATATTGGAGTGCTGGCGACTTGTCTCGCCATCTTTCCTATCAAAATAGCCCTTCAACATAAATGCCAGTTCTAATGCACGGAATCTGGTTGACCAATCAGGCTCTTTTATATGCGTTCCTTTGATGCTTTTAGTTGCATCTAAAGCGTTTTTAAGTAACTTAATTAGTTCTTCATCAGAAAAGTAAAATGAATCGATGTACGCCCTTATACGAGGGTTTCTCATGTTCTGGTAGGCAATACTTGATGCCACATGGCTACTGTTTGTACCTTCCGCAATTTTGTATGCGGCAAGTGCTGCTTTCATCGGTTCTCTTGTTTTTACCAGTTCTTCAACGAACACACGCTGCTTAACGGTTAAAGACGGTTTCATAAGGCAAAAATAGCACAAAAACCACCAATGTGTTATAAAGCGATCAAGTAATATCAGGTAATTACCATGTCCTATAGTTTGCGTAAATAGGCGTTTTGGGCTATAATTAAAGCATCCAATAGCACTTTAGGCATTTCCACCACAAAAAACACATGTGGAATAATCTATTCATCATCAAAAGGAGAGATGACGATGCCAATGATCAAAGACTGGAAAACATTTCGTGACATGGCACTTGAACTTGCCAAGAAAGGGTTTATCCCTGTTTATGGCGATTTCTGTGTCGAACTGGAAGAAGTGGTTACCGAGTGCATTTTTCTTGCACAAAAACAAGGTATGAAATCGGTTACCCTTCTGATCAACAGCAACGGCGGACAGAACGACTGCTTCACGGCTATCAGGGCTGCAATGCTTCAAAGTGGTATTGAGTTCACAGGCTTCGTGATGGCAAGAGCCCGCTCCAACGGTTTCAGGGTCTTGCAGGTTTGCAAGATTCGTAAGGCTCTGTCCAACTCGGAACTCATGTTCCATTGGGGTCAGTACCGTTTGGAGAACAACGAGCTCTCGGCAATCATGGAAGGGCACGACTGGGTACTGGAACATGTCCGCAGTGGTCGGCTCACGATGATTCAAGAAGTCAGCGACCGCACAGGCGTTTCCGTAGATGACCTTCGTCAGTACGCCCTCTTCGAAAGAAACTTCTCTGCCGAAGAAGCCCTCAAGGTTAAGTTCGTTGACGAAGTGGTCAAAGACCCGCCTATTCCGACGCAGCAACTGGACGAGCAACTTGACCAGAAGGAGTCCGAGAAATGAACCCAACAACCCTGCTGATAACTGTTGGTGGACTCATGGCTGTGGCAGTTATCGCTATTATCGTTGTGCCGAGGGTGAAGAAGGCTAACGCAAAGCGAAAACAGATTGCCCAACAGAATGCAGCTTTGGTCGATGACTATGTTCGAGTGATGGACGGCGATTGGATGCGAGAAGCAGAAGAAAGATCGTTTGTCGAAACATTTCACTTGGACGACGAGCCATCAAAATAACCAAACCGCCTTCTTGATCTGCCCTATGAGGGAATACATATTCACCTATGTGTTCCCTCGTTTCGTTTATAGACTATAATTACCTTAATGGATTTACATCATCAAATAATCAATGAAATAAAAGAGAAATATATCGCCGATAAATCGATAGCTGCCATGTTTGTAATTGGTAGTGTTGCGAGGGGTGATTATTCTACAACTTCCGATATTGATCTTATCCTTATTACAGAGCAAGAACCAGAAAATAACTTTGAGGAATCTTTTGTAAATAATCTTGTGGTGGAAATAAAAAAGGGAACTGTGACTCAATATCAAACCAAAATGAAGGATGATCCTATGCAGGTATGGCAGTTTTTAGATGCGAAAGTGTTGTTTGACAAGAACGAGTGTTTACAGGCATTACAAAACACCGCAAGTGAAGTTTTGACCGCATACACGCCTAAGAATATGGATGCCGTACTAAAGTGGCTTTCAAGTGTAAAAATAAAAATACAATCTGCAAAAACAGTAAACGATACAGCAATGATTGGTTATCAGGTTTCAAATATCCTTTGGAAGGTTGTGCAAGGTCTTTATGAGACAAATAATATGCCTACACCTGCAAGTACTACCGCATACCGAAGAATAGCATCCCTAAAAGTACTGCCAAAAGATTTTGAAAAGGTATGGAACGAAGCCCTAACAGGCGACTTTGCTGCAAGAACCGCCGCAACGGTTAGTCTAATAAATTTTATTCTTGATACTAACGGATATAACAGCAGTTCAAACGGTAACATTTAGGTTTATTTTATATTCTGTCATCGTCTTGTATACTCTGACCATAGAATCAACCAAGGAGTTCCATTGTGTGAACATTTGGTGCGCCAGGGTTTCCGATGGTCACAGATCAGCCGGTGTTTACTTGGACGCCAGAAAACGATTGTAGATAAGCATAGGCAGTCTGTGCGTTAAGAGTGGCTGGTAGTAATATTTGCAATCTTTTATTTGTGCGTATAAGCGTATAAGTATAATATTTTGTTAGGAATGTATAAATGAGTATTAAAAAAGGCGCTGCCCAGACAAAACTAGAAGCTTTAATATTGTACTTTGCCAGTAATATACCCCTCCATTTAGGTAAAAAGAAGTTGGCAAAGTTGATGTATTTTGTAGATTTTACTGCGTACGAACTTTTACAGGAACCTATCTCAGGGGAAAAGTACAAAAAATACTTCTACGGTCCCATGCCTGTCAGATTTTACGATATATTAGATGATATGGTGTCTAGAAATATGTTGGAGGTTGGCGAGCAGCCTGCTGAGTACATACCCTCTACTATTATTGCTAAAGTTTCCCCAGACTTGAGTGTTTTTACTCCTAAAGAACTTGAATTAATCGAGACTATCACGAACGAATACAAATTGTCTACGGCAAAAGAACTTGAATTAAAAGCGCAAGCTGAACCGCCGTACAAAATGGTGGAACTTAATGAAGAGATTCCCTACCATCTGGCTCTTTATAGGAATACTTTCGGAGAGATGGATATCGAGGATGTTGATTAATAATGACGTTCTCGAAAAAGATTTGGTTAGATGTTCCCGTAAAAGAATTTACCCAGGCTTAGGAATCGAGTTTAAGAGAATTCTAAAGCTTCTTAACGAGGATAATCAGCTTCCTGGAGAATACCCTATGCGAGGATTTGATGGCGATAGTTCTAATAGGATTTGGCATGCATACATTAATTTACCGCATTTAAATTTAAGCAAAAGAGAAGGGGCGCGCATAGTTTACTATAGATATAATTTAACCGCGGAGATAAAAGTTCTTTACGTCGGAGGGCATAGAGACACAGTCTACAATAATGAGCGGTTCCTGACAGAGTTAATAAAATCTCGATCCACCATACTGGACGGTGGATTTATCTCATACGAAGGATACTTGCAAAGAGAACCGCAGTAGATATAAATATAAGTCTTGCGGAAAATTGATAGCAATAAAAGGCAACGTGAGGTACCTGCTGTTTATTCCCAAACCAACCCAATTGCCTTAAACTAATAAATACATGAACCTGTTCACCGAACTTAGTGTGATCATTGTAGTAGCGGCTGCCCTCGCAGGTGTAATGCGCGTTCTCAAGCAACCCATCGTTATCGGATACGTTCTTACAGGCATACTTCTTGGTCCCCATGTATTCGGGGTACTAAGGTCAGATGAAGCCATGTCCGTTTTTTCTCAAATGGGCATCGCAATTCTGCTTTTTATTGTCGGGCTGCATCTTAATCCTAAGGAACTAAAAAGTTTCGGTACGACCTCCTTTTTAATCGGATTTCTACAGGTTTTATTTACGGCCTTCTTTGGATTTCTTTTAGCACGGTTGTTAAATTTCTCTGAAATAGAAAGTTTATATATAGGAATAGCTCTGTCCTTCAGCAGCACAATTGTTGTTCTGAAATTTCTCTCCGATAAAAAAGACCTGGAAAAATTGTACGGCCGTCTGACTATAGGAATTCTGCTTCTTCAGGACATTCTTGCAGCCGTGGTTTTAATTGCAGTTTCTGGAATAGCCGGTGGAAACGAAGGAGTGTCGTCTTTTCTTTTGTTAATCGTCAAAGGCCTGGCTGTGATATTGGTAATTTCCCTGGTCAGCTACTATGTGATGCCCGCGTTGGGAACATTTTTTGCCCGTTCCCAGGAGTATTTATTCCTCTTCTCGTTAGCATGGGGATTTGGTTTGGCTACACTATTCGGGGCACTCGGCTTTTCAATTGAGATCGGCGCCCTGGTCGCGGGAGTTTCCCTGTCGATTTTGCCGTATAGCTCAGAAATAAGTTCGCGCCTTAAACCTCTCCGGGATTTTTTCATTGTTATGTTTTTTATTTCCCTCGGGTACTCGATTTCTTTTGACACCCTGTCGGGAATGTTTGTGCCCCTTTCTATTTTGGCGGCTTTTGTATTAGTCGGGAAACCGTTAATACTAGGGATACTGGTTGAAATTCTAGGCTATTCCAAAAAGACGGCCTTCTTAACCGGGGCAAGCTTAGCCCAGATAAGTGAATTTTCTATGATTTTCGTGCTTCTGGGTCTAAAGGTTGGGCACGTATCGGAGGAGGTTGTAAGCGTAATTACAATTTTGGGATTTTTTAGTATAGCCATGTCGTCCTACTCAATTGTGTACTCTGAAAAAATTTACCCGCTATTTATTCCGTTTTTAAAAATATTTGAAAATAGGGCGCCCGCCGCCGAAAGCGATTCCGCCCGTGTCTACGACACTGTTTTGTTCGGTTGCAACAGGGCAGGGTACGATTTCGTAAAAATATTTAAGGAATTTGGGACGCAGTTTTTGGCGATTGATTTCGACCCTGACATCATTAAGGAATTAACAGAAAAAGGTATTAACTGCATTTACGGCGATGCGGAGGACAGCGAGTTTTTGGAAGAAATTTCGATAGGAAGGGCGAAGATAGTTATTTCTACTATCCCGGAATTTGAAACAAACAACTTTTTGGTAAACAAAGTGCGCTCGGAAAATAAAGATTCACTTGTTTTGCTTCTTT
Source organism: candidate division WWE3 bacterium RIFOXYC2_FULL_42_13 (assembly GCA_001773255.1). Taxonomy (GTDB): domain Bacteria; phylum Patescibacteriota; class WWE3; order UBA101185; family UBA10185; genus UBA8498. The sequence continues at coordinate 4,079 of MEWF01000005.1, read as the reverse complement.
CTTACAATATAGACGACGCCATCAGACTTTATGAGTGCGGCGCAACCTACGTGATTTTACCTCATTTTGTCGGGGGAGAGTTTGCAGTTAAAGTTATCAGCGAGGCAGGGTTTGATGTCGAAAAACTGAATTCCAAGCGGGAGGAGCACGTCGCTTATCTTAAAGAGAGAAAAGCTTTAGGGCACGCACACCCTGTGTGGAACCACAACCGCTAAGTTTGGATTTTGGCATCGTATAAGGTAATATTGGCAAGTTATCCCGGGCGTTTGAAATGTTGCACGAGGGCCGTTAGCTCAGTTGGTAGAGCGCCGCATTCGCATTGCGGAGATCAGCGGTTCGATTCCGCTACGGTCCACCAAAATTTTTGTTTGTTTTCACACAAACAGCCATTCCAGATTAATTGAAAGAAAATCATCTCCTCACCTGTAGTACATGTGTACGGGTTAATAATTAAGGAGGTGAAATTAGAATGAATAAAAAAATAATTATATTAGGTTCACTCAGTCTATTACTGGGCGGATTAGCGCTTACTTCCGGTAAGGCTTTAGCATACAGAGGAGATCCTACTGTGCAAGGTTCTTACTATTCCGAGGAAAGACACGCGGCAATGACAGCCGCATTTGAGAACAATGACTACAATTCTTGGAAGGAGCTTATGGGAGGAAGAGGTATGGCCTCACAAGTAATAAATGAGCAGAACTTTTCTCGATTTGCAGAAGCCCACAAATTTGCATTAGAGGGAAAAACCGACGAAGCCAACGCGATAAGACAGGAATTGGGGTTAGGATTCCACAATGGTTCGGGTAGAGGAATGGGTGGTGGTTTTGGAAGAAACGCCAACCGCTAAGAATAAAATTACAAACGTGCCCTGTCTAATCGGTAGACGGGGCATAATGTAAAATGATGAAAACGTCATGGAAGATTTTAATATTAAAACAGATGAAGAAATTGTTGAGATTGTCAGGGCTGACAATAAAGAACTGTATGCCCTCCTTGTTAAAAGATACCAAACTAAGCTTATGAGATATGCAGAGTATCTAATCGGAGATCACGAGAAAGCAAGTGACGCGGTTCAGCAGTCTTTAATAAAAGCATACGTTAATCTAAACGGGTTTGACACTAAAAAGAAGTTTTCCAGTTGGGTCTACCGGATTGTTCATAACGAAGCTATGAATCTAATTGATAAGCACAAGAAGGATGTAAGAATTAACCCGGATATGGATTTCGACAGCGGGGTAGATTTAGAAGATTTGTATATAAAAAACGAACTTGTATCCCACGCCCGTGATTGTATTAAAGAGATGGGTCTAATTTACCGCGAACCTTTATCGCTGTACTATCTTGATGATAAATCGTATGAAGAGATAAGCGACATTTTAAGAATCCCTATGGGTACTGTGGCAACTAGAATTAATAGGGCAAAAAATATTTTAAAGAAAATATGTCAAACAAAAGCGAAATAAATATCGAAAATAAAATAATGGAACAGGTGTTATCCGGGAAAGTGAAAATGAAACCGAGATGGTATTTTATATTGGGGTCGGTGCTATCCTTTGCGGGGCTCACAGGAATGATAGTAGGCGCAGTATTCCTTACTAACCTCACCTTATTTTTAATAAGAAAACAGGGTCCCGGAACAGGAAGAATAAACATGATGCTGGAGTCGTTCCCTCTATGGGTGCCTTTACTCGCTGTGGCATTTGTTATTCTAGGCATCTTGGTTCTCAAAAGGTACGACTTTTCCTACAAGAAAAATTTTCCTCTTGTTGCAGGAACGTTAGTGGCTGCAATAATACTGTCCGCACTAATTATTAACTTATCCGGCCTAAATGATATTTGGTCAAAAAGAGGACCGATGAGAAGACTTTACAATGTAAATCAAACAGATGGGGCAAGGATCCAACATATACCGAGGTACAGTAGGTAAAATAAGTGCCTGGATTGTCGGGTAAAAAGATTAGATAAACCGGGACTTGCTAACGCTGAAATCTTCACCGACTTCGACGCCATCTTTTTCGAGTAACCTTTTCTGTTCTAACGCTGAAATCTCATTGTGTTTAATACTTATATAACCTTTTGCATTTATAATTCTCCACCAAGGTGTAATTCCGTCATCTCCCCAGCGGTTTAGAATCCAGCCGACTTCTCTTGCCCCTCTTGGTTTTCCGGCAAAAAGGGCGATTTGACCATAGCTCGCAACCGAGCCTTTTGGGATTTTTCGTACCTCTTCTAATACCCTGTCTTTAAAGCTCGTTTGTGCCTCCATGGTGCCTTTATTCTACCAATGCTGTATACTTTATTCGACTTTGGAGGGATACCGAAGTGGTCATACCGGGCTGGTCTCGAAAACCAAGCGTGGGGCAACTCACACGTGGGTTCGAATCCCACTCCCTCCGCCAAGTACGATTATATTGATATTTCGGGAAATTATCAGTTCCAAAGTTAATTTTACTAAATTTCAGAAAGTAGCTGCTCAACAATTTTAGTAGTTGAGTGTGATTTTTCGTAATCTATATCAAGTAATTGAACGCCGAATTTATTAGCCCTTTTTTCTTTGTTTTTCCAATATCTGTCTGCTTTTTTTGTAGTTATGAGAAAATGTGGCAATATTGTTTTGAGAATATTATTATGTATTTTTGTTGCCTCTTTATCGTTGCTGTAGTCAAAAGTATCAATTATCGGAAATACATAATCGATATGTTGTACTGCTTCCAGAAATCTTAATCTGGCATCTTGGTTGTTTACTGGCCTGTTTGCACCTTTTGACCTTCTTATTGTTTCGTCATTTTCAACACCTACTATTAAGATATCCACCTGCCTTTTTGCTGATTGAAATAGTTCAATATGACCAATGTGTAAAATATCAAAACATCCTGTAATTAAACCAATAGTTTTACCTCTTTTCTTATGCTTATTAACAATGCTGGGTAGTTCTTGCAGTAAATTGATTTTACCTTTTGCCATTAAAGCCATTATACTATCTACAGGTTAGGGAGGGTTATTGGAGTTTTACTGAAAAAAGTTCCAAGTGCGTCCCACGCCCTCCGCCAGCAAAAAGTGGCCGACGTTTACCGCCGGATATTTTTTGCTTGAGGGAAGTTGATTGTATCTAGCTTCAGCTGAGGTTCGAATAACACTTTTTCTGCGAGTGTGGCGAGTGGAAATGCTTTACGGAGTAAAACTCCCTCCGCCAATTTTCAAAATCTGGATTTTCGTCAAAAAAAGTTCGGATTTTAACCAAAAGGTACCGCCAGTAAAAAGTGCTACCCACAACAAAAATAATTAACAAAAGGTTATTCTGGCTTGACGAAATACCCAAGTCCTACTATACTATGGGGCATAGTAGTCCGTTATCCTTGCGCAAATTAGCGCCTTAAAATCCCGATTTGGAGGTTTTAATGAATCCAGTGTTAAGCGTTATTCTGTTGGGCATTGGTGGTGGTCTCGTGGTGGCTGTTGCTACTGCGCTGATTCTGGGTAAAGAGAGGGCACGCAAACTTCTCGGTGGCTCCCTGTCTTCCGGCTTCGCCGCCTCTCTTATTCTTGGTCAGACCACATTTGGCTTCATCGCTCTCGGTGCCGCGTCTGGTTTGGTTGGCTGGGGTGTATACCTCTTCCTTTCCCGCCCGCGCTATTAGCACCCAAAGCCGTAGGCACTCTGTGAAAACAGGTGAAATCCTATGGCTTTTGTTTTTTATAAACCCCCTTTCTCTGATAAAATACTCATTGGATACATGGATAAGTATTTTCCAATATCACTCCCCCCCCCGCCAACAGTCTATTTTATTAGAAGATTAAAGCTAGTACCAGCATTATATTTTATATAAGTATTCCATGTCAGCTTTCACCGCTAGCCAGCTAAAGAGATTTTCAAATATTTTTGATAATGCCGGTCAGGTGTTTTTGGGTTCCTAGGTAGTAAGTCCAATAGTTGGTGTATCAAATCCAAGGGAGCTTGCTCTGGCTATATCGGCTGGTACGAGCTTGACGCTATTTTTGTGGTGGATATCATTGAGATTAGAAAGGATTTCATCATGAATCTAAATATTCTTACACTTGTATATCTTACATTCGCAGTT
>MEWF01000004.1:23906-27209 GCA_001773255.1 candidate division WWE3 bacterium RIFOXYC2_FULL_42_13 | reverse complement strand
AAAATAACCAGCTGTTCTTTGTTTTTAACTATTTTTTTCATTTCTGCAGATATTTTGTCTAAAAGAGAGTCGTCATAGCAAATAACACCGATACTTTTATCCAAAACCTTGATGTCCTTTTTAATTTCCGACAAAAATCCATTTACTATCTCGTCGCCGGAATTAACTAGCACCGTGATCGGTTCCTTTCCCGTCCTGTTTATTGATTCAGGCATAAAGTCTTTTGTGAAGGGGGCTAAGATATTGCGCGCAAACTCAATGATAGGCCGGATGCTTCTATAATTAGTGGAAAGCTCGAATCTCACAGAGGTTTTTGCTTCTTTTATGATATCAAAAAGGTCTTCCCATCTAGCGATGCCTGAGGGATCCAGAGACTGATTAAGATCTCCAAATATACCGAACCTGCCCCTAAGGACCACCTTTGACATTATTGCGTACTCCAGCGGTGAAAAATCCTGGCCCTCGTCGACAACACAGTACTCGTATGTCGGGTGTTTTTGAATCCCCATCAGTGACAGATAAATATAGACGTATAGTATGGATTGAGCGTAGTTAAGACGCTGTTTTACGTCTATCCCAAAAACCTTCGCCATTTCGGAAACCTCATTCGTTTTTATATCGTTCTTCATGTCCGCCAGCTTGTTGACCAGTTTTCTGAGGCTTTTTATATTTTCCCTGCACAGATATGCTTTTATCGAATCATTTGGAAGTTCCTTGAGCTCATCCTTTTGGTTGGTAAGCTCTTCTTCAAGCTCGGTGAGAATCTCATTGATATTTTCGGACGGGGACATGTTGGTCGAATATTTATATCCACCGAAAGGTTCGAATTCTGTTACCTTAAAGAGCTCGGAGAGTTTTCTTTCGTACAAACCGTGAATTTTCTCCAGCGAAACATAAAGTTTTTTAAGATCTTTTAGCTTAAATCCCATCAAATCACCGGGTGTATCGAGGTCGGTTCTGATCTGTATCTGTTCGCGGAATATTAAATTAACAAGTATTTCTCTGACAGTCTTGTAATTTATATCGAAAATTCCCAATCTGGGAAATAGTGTAGAAAGGTAGCCGACAAGTATCTGATTTTTTGCCACCACAATGGATTTTTCTGAATGAATTAAATTCGGATAATTAAAAAATATGTGGGCCAGTTTATGTATAGCGACAGTACTTTTTCCGCTTCCGACACAGCCCTGCACTATACATATCTGTCTGGGGTCGGATTCTATGATATCCATTTGCGACTGCTGAATTGTTTCTACAATGTCTTCCAGGACGCCGCCTGTTTTCCTACCAATCTTGTCTATGATAACTTCGTTTTCGTCCAGCTGTATATCGTTGTTGTAATATTTGACCAGCTCACCGTCGGCAATTTCATAAGTTCTTTTTAACAGCAGGTCTCTTTTTTCAACGCCGCCCGGTGTATCGTAGTAAACATTTTTCTGTGGGTATCTGTATCGGTAGTAAACTGAGGCAATTTTCGCACGCCAGTCCGTGACTGAAGGACTTGATTCAGAAAGTCCGAATTTTCCTATATAAATTTTTTCTGTTGAACTTCTATCTTTTAGGTCTATGCGTGCAAAGTAAGGCTGGATAAGCAGGTATTTTAATTCTTCTATTCTTTTAAACTTATCCTTTAGATTAAGTGCGGCATTTTTTTCGTGGAGCTGTTCCAGGAACATTAAAAAATCAGGGCCGAACTCCCCCTCCTGCTTGAGCTCCTTCAGCCTGTCCAGATTGGAAATACCGACACTCTTAAGCGTTTCTTCCAGTATTTTAAGCGTCTTTTTAACAGAGCTTTTCAGGCTTTCTACATGTTGTTTCTCTTCTATAAAGATTTTGTCCATATCAGTAATCTTTCTTTGCTATTAGTACAACAAACTCACCCTTAATTTTCTTTTGTAGATAATGATTGGATATTTCCGTCAAACTGCCCCTGACAACTTCTTCGTGCATTTTGGTAATGTCGTTGCACACACAGACCTGCCTATGTCCTAATACTTTTTGGGCAATTTTCATAGACCCCGACAGTCTAAACGGAGATTCATAAAAGATCAAGGTGGCGTCAACACCAGCGTATTTTTCAAAGAATTTTTCTATTTGAATTGTACCTTTGGGTAAAAATCCTAAAAACAAAAACTTATCGGTAGGGAGTCCGGAGATTGATAGTGCCGCTGTGACCGCTGAGGGGCCGGGTATGGACTCTATCTCGACGTTTTCCGCGATAAGATCCCTGACAAGCTTAAAGCCCGGATCCGATATCGAGGGTGTTCCGCTGTCGGAGACAAGAGCCAACGATTTTCCATCCTTGAGCATTTCCTTTATTTGTTCTATCACTCTGGTGTGGTTCTGGTCCCTGTACGATATCTGGGGTTTTGAAAAAGAGTATTTTTTAAGAATCTTATCGGTCTCCCTGGTATCCTCTGACAATATGACATCGACACCCTTTAGAACCTCTATAGCCCTTAAGGTAATATCGGCCATATTTCCAATTGGAGTAGATACAATATATAATTTCGCCTTAGACATAAACATTGTTCATTTTAGCATTTTATGGGTTTAAAGACTAAACACGGTACAATTAAATATCCGGCATTTTTCCCCGACGCGACCCACGCGTACATAAAAGGTATCTCATCGCGGGACATCTTAGCTTCCGGAACCACCGGGCTTGTAGTAAATACATACCACGCCATAATTGACAAGACGGTTGATGTTATCGAAAAGTGCGGTGGCCTGCATAAATTTATGGGTTTAAACATACCCATAATCACTGACTCCGGAGGGTTTCAGGCGATGTCGCTTGTAAGAAGAAGTCCGGGTAATGGAAAGATAACAAGAGACGGGATCAAATTTAAAATGGACGGTTCCAGAAAAAGTATTACTCTCACACCTGAAAACTGTATACAAACTCAGGCCAAGCTCGGCGGGGACATTATGATGTGCCTGGACGACTGCACTGATCCCGGAGAATCTCAAAAAGAGCAGGAGCTTTCGGTTGTGAGGACCGTCGCGTGGGCCAAAAGATGCAAAGAAGAATTTGAAAAAGTAACCAAGCATGTCAGAAGAAAACCCCTCCTTTTTGCTATAGTTCAGGGCGGAAATAGTAAGGAACTACGTAAAAAGTGTGCCGAAGAACTCATTAAAATAGGATTTGACGGCTATGCTTATGGGGGTTGGCCGGTTGACGGTGATGGGGTGTTCTTAGATGAAATGTTATCTTTTGCTGCCGGATTAATGCCCGCCGGGAAGCCTAAATACGCAATGGGTGTTGGAAAACCGGAAGACATTAAAAAATGCATAAAGATG
>MEWF01000004.1:0-23891 GCA_001773255.1 candidate division WWE3 bacterium RIFOXYC2_FULL_42_13 | reverse complement strand
GATTGTGTTCTTCCGACAAGGGATGCAAGACACAAAAGACTTTATGTTTTTAACGGGCGGTCAGAAAAAGGATACGAATTTATTTACATGCGCGCCAAAAAGCACGAAACAGACCGGGAGCCTGTCTCAAAATCCTGCACCTGCGAGTTGTGTACACAGCACAACCGTGCATATCTCTACCACCTTTTCAAGCAGGGAGATTCTAATGCCGGGCGTCTTGCCACTATTCACAACCTCACCTTTTATTCTCAATTCACGGAGTCCCTAAAGTAGGTCTTGCACGTGTTGACACTATTGAGATAATAAACACAAGGGGGAGGTTTTCCATTTATAACATGACCGATAAAAATGTCATCGAAAAAGCAGGGGCTCTTGCCCTCAAAATACATGAGAATCACACCCGTTTATCCGGAGAGGGTTATTATTGGCATTTGCACAGAGTTGCCGAGCTGCTGGAAGAAAACAACGTTAATGACCCGGAAATATTGGCAGGGGCATATCTGCATCACATACTCGATAGTAAGAAATATTCGAAAGATGACCTTAAAAAGGATTTCAGTCCTGAAATAGCGGAAATAGTTTTTGAGTATGCCCGTATATCCGGAAACGAGATAAGTTCAATAGACCCTAAAAATTATAACGAAAGCATAATCGTACAAACTTACCTGAATCTTATTAAGAATCCTAAGACTCTGATTATCCGGCTTGCGGACAAGGTCGACAACATAAGATCAGCATACGTACTTCCAAAAGAAAACGCCCGGCGTGTAGCCGAAAAAGCAATGTACCTTTATTCCCCGATCTGCCAGCTTTTGGGCATACACAGGTTCGTGGTGGAATTGGAAAACGAAGCTTTTAAAATATTAAACCCGGGAGAATATTATTCCATCGAGGCCTATCTCAAAAAGAAGATGCCAGAAATGGAAAGCGTCCTTGAGGATACAGCCGAATTTATTAGGGATATTCTTGGGGAAAAAGGGATTCCCGCAAAATTGGATTACCGGATTAAACATATTTACAGCATTTATAGGAAAGCGCAAAAATACCGTGAAACGAAGAACTACAAAGGTTTGAACCAGATTTATGACATCGCCGCTATGAGAGTTCTTGTAGACTCGGTAGAGCAGTGTTACATGACGGAAGATATCTTAAAGCAGGCGTGGAGTGTAGTTCCGAACGAACGGGATGATTACATCATGCATCCAAAACCGAGCGGTTACAGGAGTATACATAATACTTTTGCCGTGAGTCCTACTATGAATCTGGAAATTCAGATAAAAACCAGGGAAATGCACGAAGAAAATGAGTTTGGTATAGCCAGCCATACATTCTATAAAACCGGGGAACAATTGAAGAAAAGTTTTCAAACATCCCCGAACTGGCTTGCCGATATCAGCTTCATCAAGAACAAAGGAGAACTCAGGATCGACCAGTTTAAAAAATATGTTTACGTGTTTACTCCTAAAGGTGACATTAAACAATTGGCGCGTGGCGCTACACCAGTAGATTTCGCATACAGTATTCACAAAGATTTGGGCAACGCCTGTGTCGGGGTTACCGTAAACGGCGATTTTCAGAAGCTAAGTTATGAACTAAAGGATGGGGATAGGGTTGAAATAAAGACTTTGAAACATAAAAAATTACCCAGTCCCGATTGGCTGGACTTCGTTAAGACGCGTAAAGGTCGGGAAGAGATTAGAAAAGCTCTAAGAAAGGATTCTGAGAGGAAAGAACTTAGTTAAACCCACCGGAAGCTTACTTGAGTCTTAAAACTTCTTTATGCAGAGTGTGCTTTTTAAGCTTCTTGTTATATTTCATTAGCTCGACCTTATCAGTTGTATTGATACGGTTTTTTTGGGTTATGTATGATCTCATGCCCGTTTCTGTACACTCAAGACCTATTAACAATCTATTACCTTTTTTCTTTGCCATGGTGTGAAATATATTATAAAATCAACTAAATTACAACCTTTTTTTGGCGGATAAAAATGGAAAAAAAGTACGACCATAAACAAATAGAGAATAAATGGAAGGAGTTTTGGTACCGTGACAATATCTACAAGGCCGTAGATTTCTCGGAAAAACCGAAGAAATACATTTTGGCCGAGCTTCCCTACCCTTCCGGACCTTATTTGCACGCCGGCCATATGATGAGATACACGGTGCCCGATGTTTATTCCAGATACTTAAGAATGAACGGTTACAACGTTATGTACCCGATGGGCTGGGACGCTTTCGGACTTCCTACCGAAGGCTACGCTTTAAAAATGGGTAAAACGCCGCAGGAAGTGACCGAGGAACTAGCGAAAGGTTATAAACAGTCGGCTCAGGATTTCGGTTACGGTATCGATTGGGACCGCGAGATCACAACATCTGACCCCAAGTACTATAAATGGACGCAATGGCTTTTTCTAAAATTTTTCGAGAACGGACTCGCCGTACAGGAGGAAATGCCTGTCTGGTGGTGTAAAGAACTAGGCGTCCTTGCCGAGGAAGAAGTCCTGACGGGAAAAGACGGTCAGAAAGTAAGTGAACGCGGGGGATATGCCGTCGAAAGAAAACTATTTAAACAGTGGGTTCTAAGGATACCGGCATATGCCGAAAAACTAATAGACGGGCTTAAGGAAACAGATTTTCCGGATTATATTAAAACCGCACAAATCAACTGGATAGGTAAATCAATTGGCGCCGAGGTTGAGTTCAAAGCTGTTGCGGGTGACAAAAACATAACGGTGTTTACCACAAGAATAGACACTATCTACGGAGCCTCCGCTGTGATCATTTCCCCCGAATACGAAAATTTATATGATTTTGTGGCAGAAGAGCAACGCGGAGGGGTTGAACAATACGTCAAAGCCGCGAAACAAAAAAGTGAGATGGAAAGGACGGCGATACAAAAAGACAAATCCGGAGTATTTGCAGGCACTTATGTTTTAAACCCATTTAGCGGAGAAAAACACCCTGTTTGGGTAGCGGACTTTGTTCTTACCACTTATGGCACGGGAGCGATAATGTGCGTTCCCGGACACGATGAAAGAGACCACGAATTCTCTGTTAAGTACGGCTTGAAAATAGGACAGGTTGTCATGCCTGCCGACGGGATCGAGGTGGATGTTCAAAAAGAACCGTACACCGGCTACGGTATTTCTATTAATTCAGGTGAGTATTCAAACAAACCTTCAGAGCAAGTAATAATGGAAATGACACAAAAAGCCGAGAATGAAAACTTCGGTAAGTTCAAGATAAATTACAAACTCCGTGACTGGGTATTTTCGCGCCAAAGGTATTGGGGGGAACCCATACCGGTCGTATATAAAAATGACGGAGCAATCGAGGCTGTTGTCGATACAAACGACATGCCGGAGGTTCATAAAAAACTTCCCGTAGAGCTTCCTTATACAAAAGATTATCAACCCTCCGAAAGCGGCGGTGCCCCGTTAGCAAGATTGACGGATTGGGTTGAAACTACGGACAAAAACGGGAGCCCTGCAAAAAGAGAAACCGAAACAATGCCTACATGGGCCGGTTCGAGCTGGTACTACATAAGATATTGTGATCCTAAAAACGAGAACGCTTTTGCCGATCCCGAGATTTTAAAATACTGGCTACCGGTAGATAAATATTTCGGTGACGGAGGACACACAACCGCGCACCTTTTATATTCCAGGTTCTGGCATAAATTTTTTTACGACCTTGGGTTGGTTCCGACACCCGAACCTTATAAATGGAGGATGACGGGCGGTCTATTATTGGGAGCCGACGGACAGAAAATGTCCAAATCACGGGGAAATGTTATTAACCCTAAAGAAATTGTTGAACACTTCGGAGCCGACGCATGCAGACTATACCTCTGCTTTATAGGCCCGTACGATGAGACTTACCCATGGGATGACCACGGTGTTAAAGCTACAAAGAGATTTATCGATAATCTTTTCCTTCTTAGAAACAAAGTGAGGGACGACGAGGGAGCAGGAGCAGAATTGGAAAAGGACTATAACCTGATGGTAAAGAAAGTGACCGATATGTGTGATGACCTTAAAATGAATACCTGTGTCAGCGAATTCATGATCTTCGCCAACGCCGCAAAGAAGGCTCCGTCAATAAGTACCGGACAATGGAAAGGTTACATAAAACTACTTGCGCCGTTCATACCTTTTGTTGCCGAAGAGTTTTGGCACGAAATAAATAATTTTTCAACATGGGATAAAAATAATAGTGTGCATCTACAGGAATGGCCCAAATTTGACCCCTCTAAACTAGCTGAAAACACCGTTATTATTCCGGTTCAAATAAACGGAAAGGTGCGCGCCGAGATTGAAATAGATTCAAACGCCGACGAACGGGCTGTCAGCGAACTGATAAAAAATAATGCCGACTTAATAAAATCCCTCGACGGACGCCAGGTCAGGAAGTTAATATATGTTAAAGGCAAGATTGTAAGCCTGGTGGTTTAAACCAACAAAGACTCCCCTCTTTCTAAAACATTTTTTATAAATGCTATTTCAGCTCGAATATAACGGTCACGTTCTTATAAGTCGAGGTCGAACCGGGTTCAACGGGAATTCCACCGCCGCCCGCTCCAAAAGCCTCGTTATATTTTACCCCTCCGTATATATATTGAGCCGAACCTTCGTTTATCTGAACAGCCCTGCCGAGCTTTTTCCCGAGTCCGGAGGCTATTGCCGAGGCTTTGCTTCTGGCGTCCTCAATAGCGGCATTAAGTAAGGCTTCCTCGTCTATCATTTCGTCGTCTATAGTAAGATTTGGTCCCCACATAGAGGCTTTTTCGACAGTCGCGAGAAGAGCTGTCAGATCATCGGATTTTGAAAGATCCCGCAATTTGGTGTTAACCGTGTAGGAAGCAAACCAATCTCCTAACTCATAAGTTGTTACGCCCCCGCGATACACGGAATCCTGTCTTTGATAAATATTCAGACTTGTGGTTTCAATATCTTCTTCAGGTATACCGAAATCTTTTATCATCTGAACTACGTTCTTGGATCTCTCGGTAAGGGCTTCGACAGCCTTAGCTTTGTCGGCATCCGATACCTCTATTGTCAAGGAGTACGAGGCAATCTGATTTTTAACCTGTGATGTAGATGAACCGGACACCGATATTGTCTGCGGTGTCAGCATTTTAAATAAGTACCAGACTCCGGTACCGATCAGAGCGGCAAACACGATCGATATAAAAATATTTAACAAGAGAGAAATATTTATAAGTTTATTGTTATCGGGCATGAGCAAATATTATCATTTTTTGGCAGTGTGAGAAAACCCCATAATTCTGGGGTATAATGAACAATATGGGTTTTGTGAAAAATGCTGAAGATATAACAAAAATGAGGCAGGGAGGAAAAATACTTGCCGAAATACTGTCTGAACTTAAGAAAATGCTTGTTCCCGGTAGAGATTCTTTCGAACTTGAAAAAGAGTTCATAAAAATGTGCCGAAAAAATAAAGTTGGCCCCACCTGTAAAGGATATGCTCCCTACGGCATGCCTCCATTTCCTACAGGTCTTTGCCTGAGTATAAACAATCAATCAGTCCACTGCTTTCCCAAAAAAGGAGTCATTTTAAAGAACGGTGATGTCGTGACCGTCGATACCGTGATAAATTACAAAGGTCTAAATGTGGACGCTGCCTTCTCAACCGTTGTCGGAAAAAAAGAGAACGCTCTTAAAAACACTTTAGTGAACACCGCAGAGAAAGCACTTTACGAAACCATTTCGGAAGTAGGTCCAGGAGTACGCATAGGCCGGATTAGCAACAAAATGCAAAAAATAGTAGAATCACAAGGTTTGAACGTACTCAAGGACTATGCGGGACACGGCATAGGTCCGGAAATGCACGAATACCCTGAAATACCGTGTTACGGTAGCGTCAACGACGGTCCGAAACTTATGGAAGGTATGACCATCTGCATTGAGGCACTAGTTTGCACCGGAGACGACACCGTAGTTAACAAAAGTGAGTGGGAAACCTGCATGGCCGACGGAGGTTACTTTGCCCAAGCCGAACATACAATTTTAGTAACGAAAGACGGATACGAAATTTTGACTTTAAAGAACAAATGACACTAAAAGATATATTTACCGGCCAGGTCGGTAAAAATAACATGGACAGAAAAGTATTCTCACTTCTTACGACTCTGATCGTAATTCTAGCCCTTTTCCTGGCGGCGGGGTTTTTATTTCCCGAAACTGTTTCGGTGATCCTTAATATTGTTTGGATAATTCTGATGGCATCCGCTGCGGTTTTTTTCACCTTAGGAATACTGGTTATCATTGGAATGAAAAGGGAGGCCGGCAGAGTTCTGGATCTTTTATTGGAAGGTGCGCTGACTTTTATAGATTTTCTTGAATTTTTGAAAAATCTGTGGAAAAGATTCGTCGAGCTATTAAAAGAGTTTCTCCTATTTGCGGCTCCGATCTTTGCCTACATAGCCGCCTTTTTGGTTTATGTTCTTCTTTTATACATTTACAAAACCGTGGGCAAATCATATGACGTTATGATAATGACGATAATAATTACGGCCGCGGCAATCATGGGCTTCGGTTTGTTAAGCAAACCCCAGCCCGACACCATAATAGAACTCACATGGAATGGACAGTTCCAGAAAAAATTTAAAGCCGGGTTTATAGACGGAATCGAGGTCGTCTTGTTCATTTTCTTTTTGACCATGGACAGCACTAACCTTTTCTTTCTTCCGACAGACCTAAACATACCGTTAAAAGCAGAGTTTAAAGATTACGACTTGATGTTGAAAAGCTTTGTTTATGATAAACACGTCATTACTACGATAGCCCTCATAGTCACAACCGTGTCCATAGAAGTTTTGAGAAATATGATAAAGGTATTTGCAAGTGCCAGAAAATACTACTTAAACTTTTCCCACGAACTCGAAAATTTTGGAGGCGCTAAACGAACCACCATGGACATGTTAAAAGAAGCAATAAGAAAAAGCTTTAACGATGCAAAGAGAGATCTTATAAAGTTCGTTACCTTCAATACGGTTCTGTTCGCCGTCTTTCTTTTATTTCCCAGATTAAAACTTCTAACGTTGGCAGTGGCGAGCGTTACTAATCTCGGGCTGGATCTTTCCATCCGTTCCAGACTGACAGCTAAAAAGGGCAGCGACCTCATTTCCAGGATTTTACAAAAAGTATTTAGACTTTGACGGGCGCCCCATCCAAATGTATCATTTCCTTACGGGTAATATTTGGGTATTTAAATGCAACCTTTAGCGGATAAGATACGACCGAAAAATTTAAACGAAATGTCCGGACATGAAAAGCTTCTCGGCGAAGGCGGGATAATTTCGGAGTTACTCAAAAACACGCTACAGACAGGATTCTTTCCTTCCTTAATATTTTGGGGTCCCCCGGGAGTAGGTAAAACCACACTTGCGAGAATAATAGCTTCCGAGACCAACCGTAAATTTTACGAATTCAGCGCGGTAAATACGTCGGTTAAAACAATTGAGAAACAACTGGAAGATAACGGCAAAAATGCCCCGTCCAATTTATGGTCACAAAACACCTACTCGAAGAAAAAAGATGGAGTCCCGGTAGTCTTTATAGATGAAATCCACAGGTTTAACAAAGCTCAACAGGATGCATTACTTCCCTTGGTCGAACAGGGAAAAATAATTTTTATTGGGGCAACCACCGAAAATCCTTCTTTCGAAGTTATTGCTCCTCTTCTATCCAGGTGCCGCGTAGTAATAATGGACCAACTTTCCGAAAAAGATCTCGAAGAAATCATAGACAGAGCACTGGATGATCTGGGCAAGAAACTTGAAAAGGATGCCCGGAAATTCTTAGTTCAAAGCAGTAACGGAGACGCCCGCACGTGTATAAATGTTTTGGAGATCGCTTTTCATCTACAAACCGGAAAAGAAATTACCTTTGATGATGTTAAAAAAGCATTACAGAAAAGCCAGCTGACTTTCGATTTACAAGGTGAAGAGTTTTACAACACAATATCCGCTCTTCACAAATCCATGAGAGGCTCGGACCCGGACGCCGCACTTTATTGGCTTGCCCGTATGCTGGAAGCAGGACAGGACCCCACTTATATTGCCCGTAGGCTCACAAGGTTTGCATCAGAAGATATAGGGATAAAAGATCCTCAGGCACTTGTGATTGCAGTGGCAGCTTTTCAGGCCTGTGAAAGAATAGGAATGCCCGAATGCGCCCTGGCATTAGCCGAGGCTGTCGTTTACTTTGCTAAGTCTCCTAAATCCAATGAACTTTATATCGCGTATGGTAAGGCAGCGGACGACGTTATGAAATACGGAAACCTTCCGGTGCCTATGCATATAAGAAATGCTCCCACAAAACTAATGAAGGATGTAGGCTACGGTAAAAATTACAACTATTATCACAGCCCCGAGGGCAAAAAACTTCCCGATATCGAATATTTTCCGGATAAACTCAAGGGTACAAAATATCTGCGCTAGTCCTGTAAAGTAAATTCTTCCAGTTCTTTAATTCCCCCAAATGCTATGCGGTCATGAACATGTTTTTTAGCGCACAACATTCTTGCCGGAGTAATTACAGACTCACCCCATTTATCGGTGATCTCGTCGACGGCTGAATAAAGTTTTTCTTTTCTGCCGACATCGTCGAAAAGATCGAGCTGTGTAGTATCGTTATCAAAAATATCGAATAAAGATTCAGCAATTATGGCAACCGGTTTACCCGAATAGGGCGAACGACACATTATCCTGTAAGCTTCTTTAAAAACATCACGGGGGTCAAAAAGAGTTTTACCCGTAGTATGACCGTGGTGCCAATATGTTCCGTCGCGATAAGTTATCGCGACGTGGACACCTCTGGCTTTATAACCCGCTTTTCTTAAGCGTCTCGCCGTCTTTTCAACCAATTTATATAAAATTGGGGCAAGATCTTCGTTTTTCGTTAAACGGTCGGGTATCGCGTAGGAATTTCCGTAGCCTCTTCTGCCCCATGCTACGTCGTCTATTTCCCAGCCTCTCAAACGCAGGTACCAGTAGTAACCCGTTATGGAACCGAAAGCGCGTTCAAGTGTTGCACAGGACGCTTTGTAAAAATCCGTAACGGTATAGATATTTTGGGTGGCAAGACGAGCAGCATTTGCTCTTTTTATTCCGTGCAGCCCGGTAATTTCCAGCGAAGAATAAACGGATTCAAAATTGGAAATGTTTATTTCTTCGAGACCGTCGGGTTTTTTGAGACCGGCGGCTGTCTTGGCCAAAAAAATATTCGGGCCCATGCCGATGGAGACAGTTATCCAATCACCGACGTCTTTTTTAATTAGTTCTTTTATTTCGACTCCGACATTTTTAATACCTTTTTTAAAGGAAGGGCAGCCTTCAAGATTGACCATAAACTCATCTATGGATTTCGGAATTACCACGCTTGAAAATTTACTGAGAACAGTGCGGAGTTTTAGATGGACGTCGCGGTACTTTTGAGGATCTGGGGTAAGAACCGTAAGGCCGGGTGCCAGAAACTTTCCTTCCCTCACCCGCATTCCGGTTTTAACACCCAGCGCTTTTGCTTCGTAAGATGCCGCGAGAACACATCCCGAGGGTGTATCGTAAGCCGCAACTGCTACGGGACGGCCTCTTAGCTGGGGGTTGGCCTGTTGTTCTATCGTGGCAAAGCAGGAATTTATATCCACAAGCATCAAGGTTGGGGGTTTTGGGTTAAAAGACAGGTTAGTCAGCTTGTCCATCCGATATTTCCTCCACCTCCCAAGACAAATTATCGGTATTTAGGACTAATTTAAAGTAAACGGTTTCTGATGCGGCCGAAAACACATGAAAAAAGGTCTTTCCGGTTCGGAAAGCGTGGTGGTAACCTAATTTTACGATTTTGTACCGGCGCCCTTCCCAAATGACCGCAGAGGGCCTAAAAACCCTCTTTTTGTGGTCATACACGGATATAACAGATACCGGCGCCTTTATCTTCGTAATCATATATGCGAAGGAAACCCGAACATTGAATAGAGTTTAATTCGGCCGATACAGGTAGTCAATAGAATTATTGGATGCTATGGGTTGATCTTTGGAAGAAAGTGAAGTACTATGCCGGAAACAATCAATAACTAGAAGGAGGAGAGATGGAAGACGACTTGAAAGCGATTCACCGGAATCTGGAGAAGCTCCAAAAGGAAGCGGATGAAAAAGAGGCAGTGGAAAACCGTAAAAAGGTTCTTGCCTTAATTCGCTTAATAACAAACACCGTGAACACCATGGCTCCCGGGAAGATAGAGGCTATACGTTATGGGAGCGAAACCAATCCTAGGATCACGGATTACCCGGTGGTAAAAATTACTGCCGTTGTTTCCAAAACCTATTTGGAAATTTGCACGTGGACAATCAACTCAAGCGGGCAAACAGAACCTCCTACTCTTACCGTTGCGGACATTACAAAAACGGTTGTCGAGGGCTTGGAAAAAATCCGGTTTCGTTAACTAATGTGGCCTCAAAGCATGGAAATCATAATAGATTTCTTTTGCAATGAGGCCTTCTTTTTTTAGTCTCTGGAGAGTAGGCGTACTAACCAGCCGAACAGTGAGAATCCGCCTTCTTGCTCACCGAGCTGCGTGTTAATAACTTCATTCTGATTTTCAATTGAGTTTGAAAGCGTGTCTAAAGCCTGCTGTTCTTCCGGAGTTAAAGCCTGACTCCTTAGTTGCTGTATCTGTTGTAGCATTCGTGTGTTTGCGTCAATAACCTCCTGAAGTTTCCTGATGGATTCAAAGTTGGGTCCGACCAGGAACTTTACAACTCCGCTTCTTTCGGAAATTTTCTCAAGCTGGTCGATAGATTCTTCCTGAAGGTCTTTTTGCGATTCAACAAAGTTCTCGAGTTCATCCTTTAAACTGTCATCATCTATCTCGTCCTCATCTTCTAATTCGTCTTCGTCCTCGAGTTCGTCAGAATCCTCCGAGTCGTCCTCATCGATGTCATCTGCCTCATCCTCGTCTTCCGGCTCGTTTTCATCGACATCGTCTATTTCGTTGTCGTCTTCAACCTCATCGGAATCTTCATCTTCTTCCGATCCTTCGTTGCTACCTTCTCTTTCGTCGTCGTCTGACAACACGCTTGAATCGCTCTTTGCCAGAGCTTGGGAAAGTCTGTAGGATCCGTATATTGATCCCGAAAAAACCATCATTAAGGCGAGCACCATTACAAGGGTAAAACTATATAATGCTATCGAACTTTTAGGTTTTGTTAATTTTCTATTCATACTAAAATTCTGGGCGAATTATATCTATATGTCAAACCTCAAAAGTCTATTTTGTTAAGACAATTGCGTTGGGCAGACTCCTCCCCGGTCCTACTATATATTTGCCGTTAATATACATTGCCGATGAACCCCCGCCATCCAGATTCAATGCATGTTTTGCACCTAGTGACCTGATGACGTAGGCCGCATCGATAACGGTCGCACTGTTCACTATGGCAAGATATAAATTCTCGCCGCCGACTCCGATAACTCCGCGCGTTCCCTTTATGTCTTTTTGATAAGAAGTGAGCTTGTCACCGTCAACAACTATATCTCCGTCCTTAACAAGCGACGGATAGTTTGAAATCCCGGCGGTAACTCCCCCACCGCCGTAATCCGAGGTTTTTCTGTAAAAAGAGGGACTCCCGCCGTTAAATGTCATTAATCCGGTATCAAACCACGTGAGCGCGTCTTTATGTTCCCACTTTCCTTCATCGCTGTCATATAAGGCAAAATCGAAAGAATTTATTTTTCCGTCGCAGGAACCATAGTCAGGAGGGCAGAAATAAGAACCGTTCATGCCCGCAAATCCTCCGCTTCCTTTGACGTAATCGGCAAGGCTCTTGGTATCGCAGTCGTTAGAACAGGAGCCGGATGAGGCAGAGACCGTTTTTACTTTTACTTCATTTAAAGGTAGCTTAATTATGTGTGCACCGAAGCTACCTCTCTCCGTTTGTACCGTTTGATAACTGTACCCGGATGCTGCCACTCTTGTTTGCTCCAGTTTGGCTAAATAAGCCGAATAATCTTTGTCCAAGGCGGTGGTCTGTTCGTTGATACCCGTCATTATTGAGGCGAAATCTTTTTTCATCAAAAAATCTCCCCACGCATCTTTTTGCTCCGTAAGATCCGGGGACTTTAAACCGGCTTTTACGTTTCTGTTTATTTTTTGTTCAAGAATAAGAAGGGCGTCATAAACATCTTTTATTGTTTTTTCATCGGATGTTTCTTTTGCTTTTATTGTTTCCAACTCTTTTTGCAAAGATGTAAAAGAAGCTTCGGCGATCATTGCATTTGTAACTTTCAAGTGGTCTTCGAACAAGGCGTCTGAAAAGTTTTCGCGCAAGTTAGTTTGAGACGATTTAATATCTGACAATGATTTTTCAGTGCTAATAAGCCTGAGATTTAGATATACCAGTCCTCCTATAAGGACTAAGGAAATTGCCAAAAACCCCACAAACTTCAATTTCCTGAGAATGGACAGTATTTTCACCTATAAAATTATAGCAACAGACACGATTTCCTGTATATAATTAGGCATGCCCGTCGAAACTTTGGAATCTTTAGCGGAACTTGAACCGTCGTACGTGCCGCTCACGGAGGCACCGGCTCCTGAACAAACCGCGTCAGCAAGGGAAAAATCCGAAAACTATTTATATGAGAATGGGGCGCACTCCGGCGGCAAACGTGCAAGCGATGTTCTATCTATCATCAAAGAAGCTACAGATAAATTGCGCTCAGAAAGTACGGAAGCAAAGGTAAAATACACCGTTGCTAATGTGAGAGGCGTTGTGGCAGAGATGCTAAGCAAAAAGTTAGAGCCTTCCGAGTGTGAAACTGTTTACAGATTGAAAGAATTTTTACCCGCGAGTGTCGCCATTGACCCGTATGACTATTACATAGAGATGGGCGGTTTAAGAAAGGACGCAGTTTTAGTAAATAATTTTTTCGAGACCAGGGCGCAGGAAATCCTCCCCAAAGAAAGCGAAACGGGTTACCTAACTGGCGATGAAGTAAACACACTGAAAAAAGACACCATAACCGCACTCGTTGATTACGAAAACATTGAGAAAAAGATGAACGTAAGAAATACGGGAAGAGACCAGTTAATAAGGTGGCACATTCAAAATCAGGGACACCTCCTGAGCGGTAAGAAAGGCAAAACACAAAATAAATTGTTATCTGAAGCCTTGTCAGTAACAGATAAACGGGACACTACGATACTTAAAACTCTTATCGAGAATCACGCCGAGCCCGCGTACGTTGCTACCACCCTCCCGGATGAATTTCTAGAAGACACTGAGGGTAAAATAATCGGAGTGATCGAGGTAAAAGCTTACACTCCTTCCGAAGTAAAAGATTGGACAAATGCTCTCAAATTAAGTATGGTTCAGGAATTTAACACTTTCGGACTTTCCGAACAGGAAAAAAACGATAGAGCGGCTGACGCAGCTCTTTATGACAGAAGAGGTTCGCAGGTAAATATATTAGGTAAAGATATGAGACCAACAGGAATGAGGCTTGGCGTAAATTTTGAGGGGCTGAGGTACTTTATAAATGTGGCCAATAATGAAGCTCCGCACTCTGCATTAAAAGTTAATGTAGATTTAATCAATGACGAAACAGCAGAAGTAATTCAAAAAGAGGTAGATTTTGAATATCCGATTATAGTTAGGCTTCCACAGGATATACCAAATGAGGACATACTGGAGCTTGGTTCCGTTCTGGAGAAACTGAATATCTCTAACATTGCAATTCAAAAATTACCTTTCACATCCCGGGAAATAAACGAAAAAGGATTCGGTATTTATCATCGGTTCGGGGACACGAAAGAAATGGAAAGATTAAAAAGAAGTATTGACCCAAGTGTTACTTCTGCGTTAAATCGCAGGTCTGCCTGGGTGGAATAATTTTGATTCGTATTTAACAGTTTCTCAAACAAACACGCCTGGACAAAATGTGGGATTTAACACTGTCCATTTATCAAATCTCCGGTTAGCACAACATCCAATAGCGTGTATAATGACAAATTGTCATGAACATAAGAAATATAGCCATAATCGCACACGTTGACCACGGAAAAACCACTATTGTTGATGGTCTGTTAAAGCAGTCCAAAACCTTTAGAGACAACGAATCTATGATGACGCAGGATCTAATACTGGATTCCAACGACCAGGAACGCGAAAGGGGCATCACTATTTTAGCCAAGAACACGGCAGTTATTTACAAGGACACTAAGATCAATATTATTGACACCCCCGGCCACTCCGATTTCGGAGGAGAGGTCGAACGCACCCTAAATATGGCTGACGGCGCTTTACTGGTCGTGGATTCTCAGGAGGGCCCGATGCCTCAGACAAAATTTGTGCTTAAAAAAGCGTTGGAACTGGGTTTAAAAATAATCGTGATAATAAATAAAATCGATAAAAAAGATGCTTTGGTTAAAAATTCTCTGCATAAAATCTACGACCTTTTTTTAGAACTTGCCACTCATGAGAGTCAGCTTGAATTCCCGATACTGTACGCAATAGGGAGAGACGGTAAAGCCTGGAAGGATTTCGATTTTTCTAAGCTCGCGGAATTGACTGCAGCTCCCGCAGATTTCACCCCCATATTTGAGGCTGTTTTGAAATATATTCCTCAGCCCGAATCCAGGGATAACGAACCCCTTCAAATGCTCGTCTCAACGCTGGATTGGGACAACTATAAAGGCAAGTATGCCATAGGAAGGGTCACCAGAGGCGTTGTTAAACCCGGAATGTCCGTAGTTTTGATGTCCGCAGACGGAAAACAGGAAAAGGCTGTTGTTGAAAAAGTATTCGTAAATCAAGGCCTAAAAAGGGTTGAAACCGAAGTAGGGGTATCAGGTGATATAGTTTCCATAACCGGAATTAAAAACACAAATATAGGTGACACGGTTTGTGATGCCGCTACTCCCGAGGCTCTTCCTACAATAAAAATAGAAGAACCTACCCTGGCCATATCGATCGGACCTAATACCTCTCCGTTTCTGGGAAAAGAAGGTAAATTTTTAACCGGTCGCCAGATCCTGGAAAGAATAGAGCGCGAATTACAAACAAACGTGGCGATGAAATTTAAAATAGAAGACGACGGCCAGTATGTCTTATCAGGCCGCGGCGAACTCCACCTATCCGTATTTTTAGAAACTTTAAGAAGAGAAGGATTTGAGCTTAGCGTCGGCAAACCCAGGGTTATCACAAAAATTATCGACGGTGTAGTAATGGAACCAATTGAGGAACTTACAATCGATGTGGAAAACACTCATATTGGGGCAATAAAAAGTGAGCTCGGAAGAAGACACGGGATACTAATATCTCAGGAGGAACTTACTTCTGAATCCTCGCGGCTTGTCTTCGAGATAGCTACTAAAGGTATTCTCGGTCTAAGAAGCGTTTTGCTGACCCTTTCAAAGGGTACGGCGGTCTTAAGTTCAACGTTTTCAAGATACGAAAAAATAGGTCCCGCCATACCTAAACTTAGAAAGGGAGCGATAGTAGCTTCCCACAGCGGTAAAGCTGTACCGCACGGACTTTTGCCTGCGCATGAAAAAGGTCCCGTTTTCGTTGGACCGCAGACCATGGTCTATCAGGGTATGATCG
Source organism: candidate division WWE3 bacterium RIFOXYC2_FULL_42_13 (assembly GCA_001773255.1). GTDB lineage: Bacteria > Patescibacteriota > WWE3 > UBA101185 > UBA10185 > UBA8498. Next base: position 8,266 of record MEWF01000004.1, on the reverse strand, counting down.
TAGGTTTGAACGGCAGGGACGAGGATGTCGAAGTTAACGTATGCAAAGAGAAACAATTGACTAATAATAGATCTGTCGGGGAAGAAGGCATCACCATTCCTCCCCCGGTAGACATGAGTTTAGAGCAGTACTTAGGCCTTTTAGAGGATGACGAGCTTTTGGAGATAACCCCGGCGTCCCTTAGATTAAGAAAAAAGATCCTGGACCCTACTTTAAGAAGAAGGACGGCCGCAAGGGCAGTTTGAATAAATCCCCGATAGTGTTATACTTATTGATGTGTCTGATTGAGATTAACTCGTTTTTTCTCTTTCCCCACTAAAACATATGCATACTAAAAGTTATGGACATAGTGATAGGTTTGCACGCACCCGAAGAAAGTTCGGAGGTGCCCGTAATTACGGGTCTAATAGTAATTACGGAGGTTCCGGCGGGTTCGGGTCAGGTAGGTTTCAAAGAAGAAACCCCTATTCCGGTTCTTATATAAACACTGATTTGTTCGTTTCTAAGGCCGTAAGGGGCGAATCTGAGTCTATATACGTTCCTACCATGACTTTTAGCGACTACACTTTGGTTCAATCGTTGCAAAAAAATATTTCTAAAAAGGCCTATCTTCACCCCACAAAAATTCAGGCCGAGATAATTCCCCAGATATTGAGCGGCCAGGACGTTTTAGGAGTTGCCTGTACTGGTTCGGGAAAAACTGCTGCTTACCTCATACCTATGATAAATAAGGTTATGAAACACCAGGGACAAAAATGCCTGATAATCGCCCCTACCAGAGAATTAATAAATCAAATCAGAACCGAGTACAGTTTACTTATAGCCGGGACTCATTTGAGAGACGTTGTTATCATGGGAGGTGCAAGCTATTCAGAGCAGATCAGACTTATTAAAAGAGACCCTCATTTTGTTATAGCTACTCCGGGAAGACTTTTGGATCTTTGTGAACGAAAACAAATGGATCTAAGTACCTTTAATAACATCATTCTTGACGAGGTCGATGAGATGCTTGATATGGGATTTATAAACGATGTTAAAAAAATTGTCGCTAAACTAAACAATTCAAGACAATCATTATTTTTCTCCGCTACTCTATCAAGAAAATCTGAAGAGGTAGCAAATTCATTATTGAGAAACCCTTATAAAGTAGAAATAGAAAAACAGGAAGCTGTTAAAAATGTGGACCAGGATATAGTCAGGGTCGATTCAGGAAAAAGTAAGATCGACGTCCTACACGGTCTATTAGTCAATGCAGACTTCAAAAGAGTGTTGATTTTCTCTAAAACTAAAAGGGGCGCCGAAGAAGTGTCTACAGAACTTAGAAAAAGAGGGCACAAATCGGGCTCGCTACACGGAAATAAATCTTTGGGACAACGATCAAAAGTTTTGAGTGAATTTAAAAAATACGAAATAGACATATTAGTGGCTACAGACGTTGCTTCCAGAGGAATTGACGTACCTGACATTACGCATGTTATTAACTACGACCCCCCGGCAACCTTTACAGACTACATTCACCGCGTAGGCAGAACCGGAAGAATGGGTAAAAAGGGAATTGCTTTGACATTCGTCAGGTAACCTTTTCTATAATCTTTTTGTAACCCCCTCAGGTTGATTTTTCTCTAAGTATCGCTATAATCACCGAATCTAAACCTTTTTTAGCAGTGTAGATAAGGAGACGAGATGAGCGAAGCTTTTACGAAAGATGGGGTTGAGTGGTTTTTGGCTTCAATTCCCAAGGATTCGTTGGGGGCAGCAGAAATATTTGAGGCCATTCTTAAAATGAAACCCGGGCAAAAGAGAACGTTCAAATTTGATCCCAGAGATCCGAAACTCTGCAGTCCCGGCAATGTGGAGAAATTCCACGACGAAATCTATAAAGCGACGGAGGCGATTATAAAAACTTCATATGAAGTAAACCTGGAGAAAGGAGAGTATCTGTACACAGTCTCGGTGGTCGCCCAGGTTTGGAAATAATTCCGGCCTTACTACCGCACAAGGGACAAAGTTGTCAAAAAGACTCTTTGTTCCTTTTTTTATGGTGCGGTAAAGAACGCTCTAGCAAAACCGATAGATCACTTAGCTGTCACAGTAACCGGCGTTGACATAACGGTATTTCCTGCCGAGTCATAGAGTTTTACAACCAACCTATACATCTCATTTTTCCTGCCGGGTACTTTCCACGTACAGGAATACGGATAAGAAGTGTCCGTGCATTTAATTACCGCGTTCACCAGAAACTCGGTTTTAGCGATCGTCGAGTAATCCGAAACAGTCGTATCTATTTTAATCGATGAACTTCTCTTAACGACTGAGCCGTCAGTGGGGTTTGTTATGGTAATAGTCGCCACGGGTGTCGTAGTGGGTGTAGTGTCTGAAACGGTGTTTAGTGTTGATACCGATACAGGTATAGCCGCAGTTGAGTTATTAGACGAGTCGTGGGCTCGGGCACCTAATGTGTGAGCTCCGTCTGTAGATGCAGACGTATCCCAGGAAAATGAGTATGGCGCTGCGGTATCAGTGTTTGACAGAGAGCCGTCCACGTAAAATTCAACTTTAATCACACCGGTGTTATCAGAAGCTTCGGCACTAACGGCAACGACTCCGGAGACGACGGCACCTTCCTGAGGAGAGACAAGAGATACCGTAGGCGCCGTGGTGTCAGGACTTGCCGTAGGAGCAGAAGTCGGGGTATCCATAAGTTTTACTTCGTAGGCGGCAAGTGAGACGGGTACCACATTATTGATTAGCAGGTTAAGTGGGCTCGGCGTCTTATTTATCAATAGTGTCTTGGATGCTGATGAAACCACTTCGACGTCGGGAAATGAGGAGGTGGCCTGGAAAAGCTGCGTGTTTGGTCCGAAGTAATCATGGAAATATTTGTACACTGCATATGCAGGCAAAGCCTGACCGCCGCCACTCACCCTTGTGTCAGTAAATAAGTTTTCTTTGTTTAGAGAGCCTGATTTCATAGGACCCCATCTAAGAGAAACCGCTCCCCCGCCCGTCATCTCGTGATAAAGCATACTTGCAAGAGCCGCCGCCTGATACTCATTGGTCGGCTGGAAAGTATCGGCATTTTTCCAAATATAGTCTTCAGCCATCCAAATAGGCTCACCTTTGTATCCGCTATAAGTTTTTATTTGTCTGATGACGTCACCGAACCAATGTGTCAGTTTTATACGTTTGTCTTCCGGATAATCGCTCCAGTTTTCATCCCCATCAATAGAGTTTCTATCTATTGTTATAAAATCTGCTCCGCGCTTATTTGCCATCCAGTATTCTATTACTTCTCTATTTCTTGAGGTGATAGGTTTATTTGTGTACCAGTGTGACGCCAGTCCTAAGTCGGTATTTCCGCCCGAGCCTTCAATCTTAAGATAGGGTCCTCCGATGTTTGCGTCCGGTCTGACGGCTTTTACAGTGTCCCATATTTTGTTATACAGACTGGTGTATCTTTGGTAGTCCCAGTTGTTTGTTGATGAATTCCATAACCCCTTCATCTCGTTCCAAACCTGAAAATACTTAACGTCGGGGTATCTTAAGGCAACTTCTTTGGCCAAATTTGCATAATCCTGTTCATGTTCTGGAAGTATTCCGTACTCCAGTTTTGTCCAGTCAGTTCCTGAGGTCCAGTTAGGATCGACCATCCACGTAGGACCACAGCAAAATGTAATGACCATTGTTGAACCGGTCATACGCATCAAATTGACTCTTGCGTCAAGTGTTGACCAATTGAAAGGTTGCCCCGGAGTTTCGTTGATAGGCCCTACTCCCCACCCATGCACATGGGCATTAGCGTAAGTCAGCCCATTCTTAAGAAGTTCTCTCCCGCTTACTTCAGCTGTAGAACTTCCCGTTCCGACAGTGTATTGGGTGTGCGTTACTCCGACATTAAAGTCGCTTTTCATCGTAGGGGTGTTTAAGTCTATTGTTACTCTTATGTCCTCAGCGCCCAAGACACTGGGTTCCTTGTCCAAACTTTCGTACCCTTTCTTGGCTAAAAACGTAACCGAGGAGAGTAAAAGAACCGCTAAAATTGAAGCCACAACTACACTTACAAAACCGTTTTTAAGGGGGATATGTTTCATATGTATATGATGGGGTGAGACTACCACGCTGTCAATAAGACGGCCTGGAGTATTTTAAAGCCGGTAAAAAAGTATGCCCGGCAGTCATATTTCTATGAATACCGGGTTTCCGTTTGACAAGCACTTGTTTTAAACCAAAGTGTAAACGCCCCACTCTAGTCTCAACAAACCGTGATCAACATAGTACCCCAGCCACTCCTCCAAAGAGGTGTCGACGCTTAGACCCTCGAGGCCTTCTTCCACCAACGCATTGTGTTGTATTCCGGCCTCCTGATAAGTGAATTTCCTCTTACTCAAAACCCACTGCAAAAGGGGACCTGCCACAGATCTCTTTGACGCCAAGGCTGAAGCCTCTTTCATTGCAACCATCTCATCAAGCGTAGCCATTTTCTCTCCTTTGTTTGTACTCTAAATTATTCTATTTTCGGCATTGTACCACTATTTCCCGACTTAATATTAAATATACTCAGTATTATAAACGTGTGCCCAAGTATCCTTTGAAAATTGTTTGTTTCTCAATTTCGTATACTGCGTGTTCGGGTAAAATCTGAACGTTTCGTTTGAAAGTACGATCTAGTGATTTTCACAAAAATGCTGGAACGGCTCGTTTTCGTAGTTCTCATCGAAATTATCCTGCTCTTCCATTAATTTTTTGTAGGCTGCATTGTACAGACTTTCTATAGCCGAATTTAAAGCACTTTCAGATTGGTAATAACCTAAATTATTCAACGTCATCACAAATTCTGATGCATTTTCTACTAAGATCTCCTGATGTTTATTCTCATGATCTCTAACTTCGTTCTTAAATCTTCTCCAGTCATTTTTGGTGTCATCCGACGCTCCTTCGCTAGAAGTCCACTGAGGGACAGTGATTGTTGAGTCCGTCATAACAGTAAAATCACCTATTGTGTAACCATCCCCGGTCAGTATAGGAAAATAGCTGTATCTCATGTTGTAGCTGATGTAGCCTAACCTAATTCTGTTGTCCTTCAACCGCCTCTCTGAGTCGTCTATCTGCTCGCATAATATCTCCCGGTCGTTACCGCTGACAAAATAGCTTTCATTTTTTATATTGACGATCGGGCTGGCCTGATACCCATGTTTAGGTTCTTCAGGTTTTGTTTCAGATACTATCGGTTGGGGTTTCGCGATAAGCTGACGCGCTATTTTTTCTCGTACAGTTTCGGGTTTTACAAATAAACGATCGTTTATAAATAAGTAACCAACTAAAAATACCGCGCCTACTAAGACAATGACAAACACCCATCTAAGAGGATTTTTGGTATACACACTGTTCCTAAAAAATTCTACAAGAGCCAGGAACATCGCAATAAGAAAACTAATTACTCCTATAAGAACATCCAGGAGAACTAAACCTCCGAATAACAACTGACGCACTGGAAAAGATTCCAGATCGGGTGTAGTGGCTGATATGAAAATAAGCACCACAAAAACACCGACGGTTATGCACCAAACTATAAAAGCTTCTTTTATGGTTCTGTTCATACTGATACCATCGGCTTTATACTAACTGAGAAGTTTTTGCCGACGCTGTCTTTGTATTTTTCAGCTCCCTTTATTCGGCAAGTTTTACGTTTTCTGCTCTGGGACCTTTATCACTGTTTACGACATCAAATGTAACTGCTGTTCCGACTTGAAGTTCGTCAAAAGTAACTCCGACCAGATTGTTAGAATGAAAGAAAAGGTCTTTTGTTTCACCGTTACGTGAAATAAATCCAAATCCTTTGTCTGTTTTTGTTTTAATTGTTCCGTTCATAGTTTTTTTATAGATTGGTGGTTAAACCTATTTATACCTCCTTTCGCTGTGTTATTGTACTACCTTGGAGGTTAATCGGCTAGTAAGTCGAAAATACCGGATATTTACAGCCGGGCAAAGAATTAGTATTTAAATTTATAACTTTAAACTAATTAGGCTCAAACCCTGATAAACTATTGGAAAATGTATTCAAGAAAACACTACCTTCAAAATAAAAATGCCGCCAGAAAAATCATACTGGAAAGTCTTGATTTTTTTGCACGTTTGTACGGTGTCAGATACCGAAAAGTAGCTATAAGAAATCAGAGATCAAAATGGGGCAGTTGTTCAAAAGCAAGAAATTTGAACTTTAACTATAAAGTAGCTCTTTTGCCTAAAGATCAAAGGGATTATGTAGTAGTTCACGAACTATGCCACTTGATTGAATTTAACCATTCCCGGAGATTCTGGGCAGAAGTTGCGAGAACTATTCCGAATTATAAGGAGTTGAGGATGAAAGTTAAATCCGTTGATTTGCGTTAGATGTTTGTTGCTATTTTTATGGGGTGGTGTACGGGAGTCGAACCCGCTAAAACTGCCTCCACAGGGCAGCGCCTAAGCCGTTTGGCACACACCACCAAAATATAGCCAAAAAGATTATAACATCGCGCGGGAAAAGCCCAAAGGAGCAACCATAACTACCGACCCTAATTCGTCCTCACATACTTCCAGTTCTCAAAATCTAAAAACCTGTCTGCGTAGGTAAAGGTATACTTCTCTCCCACCCCCTCAATATATTTCGAAACATAAAAGTTAGTGAACGGGTGATACAAAAAGACGGCGGGAACTTGGTCTACGATAACCTTCTGAAATTCGTTATAGTGAACGATCCTTTTCTCGTTATCCAACTCATTTCTTCCCTCCTCCAAGGCTCTGTCCGCCCTAACCTGGTCAAATCCCGAAAAATTCAGTCCCGGAGGATTCTTCTGAGCCGAATGCCATAAAACGTACCTATCGGGGTCGCGTCCTACTTCCTGTCCGAATAGCAAAACCTCAAAATCCCTCGGTTCTATAATTCTTGAAACAATATCGTTGGTAGCTATAGGCTCAACTTTCACCTCTATATCCAATTTTTCCCTCCAAACCGAAGCTATTTGTTTAGCCATAATCACGTGGTTTTCTATATCCGGCACTCTTATAGTCAGACTTAAATCGCCCAAGTCCTCGGAAAAAAGCGGATCATAGCGGTCGAATTCTAACTCCAGGTCAGTAAAAACACTCCGGCTGACCGGACCTTGAACCCTTATTCCCTGACCCGCCGTAAAGCTTTCCAACGGTATTACCTTTTCAAGCTTCTGTCTCACAGCGACGTCAGAAAGCTTTTCGTTTCTAATATTAAAAAATAGGGCGTAATAAATACCCTGCACGGGGAATTCGTAGTTGTAAAAGTTGTCGGGAGCCTTTTTTTCCGATAAAAGATAACCGTTTATCTCACCGAGCTTTGCCGCGGTTAAAATTTCATCTTCGTTTGTATAGTACCTAAAGCTTATTTTTTGAATATCATATTTGTTGTTGGGCGATACAAGAGTTATCTGCCTGATGTATTTACCTGATTTTTCTATTCGGGCGACCCTGAAATCCCCGCTTGTTACGGGATGAAGGGGGTCGTTATTTTCCTCGGAATTCTGCGGCATTATCCCTACGGTTAAAAGACTTAAAAACGGAGAATATTTATTGGGAAGGGTGTATCGCACGGTCAGATCATCGACCTTGTCGGTTGCTACACCAGATAGGTCTGTAACCTTAAAAGAAGTGTATATAAGGTCGTCCGCATTTATTTCCTTACCGTTGGTCCAAAGTTGATTAGCTTTAAGTTTTATTGTGTACACTAGCCCGTCGTCCGATACCTGCCATGTTTCAGCCAGGTCGGGAACCGTTGCCCCGTAAATGTCGTACTTGAACAAACCCCTGTAAAGAAGGGAGCTTACAGCTTTATCGGTTTGTTGTACCACGTGGCTAGGCAAAAAAGTCTGAGGCTGCCCCAGCATACCCTCGTTGTAACTTACACCGGGTAAAAGAGCCGCAAAAAACGTGTATATGTATAGGTAAATGGTGGTAAGTATGGCCATTTCGACTCATTTTACCACTATTTTTACTGGAGGGGGCAGTTTGGGTTTGGCGAGACTTCGGTCTTCGGCACGGATGCTATAGGGCTTGTTTCTTGCAAAAGGGGGCAATTTGCTGATAATATACCGTTGTGCCTTGTGTTAACGGCGGGTTTTTGCTACGCCGAACCTCGGCCCCATCGTCTAACGGTTAGGACGCCGGGTTTTCATCCCGGTAATCGGGGTTCGATTCCCCGTGGGGTCACCAGAAAAGCGAGTATCACTTTGTGGTAACCGCTTTTTTGTGTCTCATG
>MEWF01000003.1:17748-22593 GCA_001773255.1 candidate division WWE3 bacterium RIFOXYC2_FULL_42_13 | reverse complement strand
TCCTCCGAGTACCAATTTTGGTTGACCCGTTACTGTCCCCGCCACCGTAAGAATATCCGCTGCCTTGTTTATGGTTTCGGCGCGGTGCTCCCCACGTGTAGGACCGGGATTTTTTGTTGAATCGGGCAACAGGTCTTCCTCGTTTACTTTGCTTGGGGTTCTGTCCGGCCGGGAGGAAGGTTGTTCACTTTGTACAGGCTCTAAATATGTTTCTGTGTCATTTTCCGCAAGCGGCACATAATCATATCCTTTGCCTTCGCTACCTCCGCTTCCTAGCTCAATCACATCAGGTGCAGAAACCCGTTCAACCCGGTCATCCGAAATACCGCCGGGTAAATATATAGCCGGTATCGGGCTTTCTGGACTTCCCGGACTCTGAGGAGATTCCGGACCATTAGGATCCCAGGTGTAATACGGGGGCATTTCATCACCTTCGTCACCGTCGGCAACCTCGCTATCCTCGTGCCGTTCGTAAGGAATGGGAATAGGGATAGGAGAGTTCAATATATCGTTCAGATCTATTTTCCATCTCCGTTTTTCTTCCTTTTCCTTAACTTCCTCAATTGAACGGGAGGGGGCTAAGGACGCCGCTAACCAGGGTAAACCTATATAACAGGCTAACAACAAAAACAACGTTGCCGCTATATAGAATACGCTGGTCAAAACAGTAACCGACGACAAATTCCAGGTTGGGTAATATGTTCCGATCAATGAAACAAGCGTGTTGTACATTACAAGGAACAGCCCCCAACCGAGAACCTGCGCTATTACGAAAATCACTCCCTTAATCGTTTGCCCGGTAATAGACATTGCTATTGCAATAACAGCAGCAACCAGCATGACTATTTCCCAGAACGCACTGATTAACGGAAGTACTAAGGTGAAAGATATGCCCCAAGCCACAGTGGTTAACTCGATGGGGTTGGATGACAGTTCCCAGCGCAACGCACCAAAAACTTTATCCAAATTTAAGTCCTGAGGAAAGACACTCTCACCAAAGCTTGTTGCTATTGGAATGTATACGAGTATCAATCCTGCCGTTACGAGAAGCACCAACCCTGTTAGGTAGGAGCCTCCCCAAGGTGACTTCCTGTTCCGCATGTTTGTTATTACTCCCCAAAGTGCGATAACAGTAGCCATGGCTGTCAGAAGACCCAGCAACGGTCCCAACAGCTGCTCCACCGTGGAAGTCTCGATATTGAGGAAAAACTTGTCCCTCCAATCAAAAAGACCTTCCAAATTGGTGGGCACGTCGCATCCGGTTAGCAGCAGGCTGCTCACCAGTGCGATGAGCAAAGTTCCTGCACGCCTGGCGGTCATTTTACTGACCCAGCGGTTCAGTGAGGATCGTTCTGATCCAATTTCCGACGGTGGTGATCAACAGTTTGTCGCCCTTGAAGTCTGTCGAGGCCCAAATTACAATTGCAGCCGCCAACAGAACTCCTCCGATGGTTGTCAGCACCTTACCTGCCGTGTCGTGACCACGCAATACTCCCGTCACCATAAGCAGACCGAACACCACCAGAGCCGCAGAGAATGCGAAGGTGGCAATGAAAATTATGTTCCCTACAAACGTAGACATTTTATCCTCCGTTTTTTATGGATTGGATACGCCGAATTGCCTTGCAAAGAGTTTTCTTCCTCCAATGTTTTTCTCCTTTCGTAATATTATTGTGTGCTCTGATTGAGCAGGCACATCCGGAAATTGTATTTCTAAAACTCCCAAAAGTGCCGCCCAAAAGAACACGTATCTCTTTCTTGTTGTGTTTTTAAAGTGCCTTCAAGTACAACCAACATGGCTATAATGAATAGACCTATAACTAACATATTAAATTGGTACTTTCTCCTCTAAAAATTGAATTTTTTGTTTACCGTGTATCGCTGCGGTTACCGAATGGCTTGGCTCAGTGCCGATGTTATAAGCATTATTTCCTTAACTGTAGTTCCCTCTCATCCCACTTATAAACTATGGGTCAATAATATGTGGACTCATATCCTATAATTGTGTTCATTTAACACCTCAGGAATTTTTTGTCAATAAAGGGACGGTTTGTGTTTTGGGTCTAAAGAACAGGTTGGGTATAGTCCAGCGAAGGTGCCGGAACTATCGACGGAATGCTCAGGAATTGTGGCAAGACTCCGGTCAGAAAATTTACCAACAACACGATAAACAGTATCTTAAGCAGAACCAAAGCTACAATACCCCAGATAGGTTTTCCGACTGTCAGTACTTTTGTGCCTAAAAACCTGTCATGCCAGGTCAAATCCTCTTTTTTCCTGAAGGCCCAAAGGTAGCCGAGGCCCAAAAAAGTAGATGAAATAGTGTAACCGACAGTCATCCTCCAGAAAGCGGTTGCCTTGTCGATATATGTCCCGTTCCCGTCGACAATTCTCAGGCCGAAAAGCAGTTTTCCAATTGTCCCGCCAAATTTATGAGTGAAATACCAGGAATAGAAGAAGATAGCTATGGGCATAAGAAACAACAAAACAATGGGCAGTACAAGCGATAAAGGATTTAGCTCCATAGGCGACTTAATATAGGTCGCGACAGCGGAAAATACCAGTACGAAAAAAGGCACGATACTAACGGACATATTTATAAATGTATCCAGTACTTGCGCGAAATATCTTCTAAAAAATCCTGCGGTTTTAAATCTGTCCATTTATTTCCTCCGATCCTTGTTCTGGCGCGGCCATGATTGGCTGTGTAACACCAGCGGGGAAAGACCCGCGGATAAATAAAAATAAGCGCGTCCAGGAAAAGTTCAGGATGTTGCTGATAAAAGGAGACGAAACCAAAAGTGTTATTACTCCGACCAGTATTGCGAGTGCACCGACAATAAAGATGATTGAAGATGAAGCTTCCTGTTTTATTAAAAGAGAAATAATAGCGATCAGTAGACCCGTAGGTAAAAATAGAATAGCCGTGAAAACAGGAATTACAAATATTAAAGCCAGAACGAGCTTTAAACTTTTTCCCGGCCTCGTTTTATAATATTGCCAGCCGCGTCTAAAAGTTGCTTTTGTAGGAATGTTATCCGAGATAATAAGTCTCAGCGAGTATTGTTCTACAAAGTAAAGAAGGATATTGTAGATAAAAACCCAGATACCGGCCGAAACAGCCAAAATAACAAAAACGAACGATAAGGCGGAAAAACTTCTTTCGGAGCCAATTAAAATTGTGTAAATAAAAACAGCGCCGAAAAACGGAAGTACCGACAACAATCTTTTGTAAAAGAAATAAATTGCAAGTTTCAGGTACCTTTTCCAATTTCTCTTTCCTTCGTTTCCCAGGTCTTTGAAATCGTAAGTTTCAGAATTACACGCTTTAATAAGTCCCGAGTATAAGGCACCCGTCCCCCAAACTTTTATTAAAAAGGAGATAACACCCCAGAACAAAAGTGACAAGAAAACTAATGGCACAGCAAAAAGCAGTGAGCCCAAAATAGCAGGAAAACTTATTGCAGGCCTTGCCCCGGTCGCCCCCAGGATCTTATCCTCCATTCCGCCGAAAACACTATTCTCAGGCGCAGTCGGAGATTTAATCTTCAGTTCAATTTCTTCGCCACTGACTTTTCCCGAATTATATTTTTCGTTAACCGGCGAATTTCTTACTTCAGCCGGAATCTGCCTGTCAATCGAGCCGGTTTTTATTTGAGACTTCTCTGATTCAGGATTTTTCTTCGCGAGGTCGCTTAACCTTGAGGGTGCGCTAAAACTAAATCCTCCCATCACGATCAGTGCCAGAATCCAAAGCATCTTGTGCTTCCACGCCAACTTAAATGACTCCCTAATATTAGAAAGTGTCGAGTACATAAATAAATTGTAGAACGTCTGCGCGTAAGTACAATAGTTAAACGACTTCCTACCCCGCCCCGCCTATTGTAGAATAAACACAGTATGTCTAATAAAGGCAAAATAACACCTTCAATATTGCCCGGCTTTATGGAGCTCTTGCCCCCGGATCAGCTGGTCTTCAACAGAATGCTGGATTCCATAAAGGAAAGCTTTGAACTATGCGGTTTCGTGCCGTTGGATACCCCTGTGATCGAAAAAGCCGAAATCCTCATGGCAAAAGGCGGGGAAGAGACCGAAAGACAGACCTACTCCTTTAAAAAGGGTGACAACGACCTGGCCTTAAGATTTGACCTTACAGTTCCCTTCGCCCGATACGTCAGTCAACGCATGAATGAACTAAACTTTCCGTTCAAAAGATACCAGATAGGAAAAGTGTTTCGCGGAGAAAAACCTCAAAAAGGAAGGTTCCGCGAATTTTACCAGTGCGATATAGATATAGTTGATAAGGACAATTTGAGTTTAGCCTACGATGCCGAAATACTTTCAACCACCTATACAACCTTTGAACGCCTGAACATCGGCGGTTTCCTTATAAAAATTAACAACCGCAAGTTATTGGCGGGGTTTATCGAAAGCCTCGGGCTGGAAGAAAAACTGAGCAAAATCCTTCGGGAAATAGATAAAAAAGATAAAACAGGCTACGAAAGCGTTAAAAAAGAGTTGGGTAATGTGGGTTGTTCTCCCGCGCAGGTAGAAAAATTAATAAAATTTATAAATACAGACGGAACACCGGCTGAAATTATAAAAAGCTTAACTGCCTTCAACATTGAAAATGAAACTTTTCAAACTGGTATTAAAGAAATGGAAGAAATAATTACATATTTGGGATACATGAATATTCCTGCTTCCTGCTGGAAAATCGACCTTTCTATTGCACGCGGTCTCGATTATTACACCGGAACCGTCTTTGAAACTATTTTAAAAGACTACCCTGAATTCGGAACTGTCTGCGGTGGCGGTAGGTACGACAATCTTACAGAATATTTT
>MEWF01000003.1:6619-17606 GCA_001773255.1 candidate division WWE3 bacterium RIFOXYC2_FULL_42_13 | reverse complement strand
TAGCTTACAGACTTGTTGCCAACCTTAGAAAAAATAATATTTCTGCCGAGGTGCTACTTTCAGGAGATGGGATTAAGAAAAAATTAAGCTTGGTAAATAAACGCGGAATAAGATTTGCAGCGATTCTGGGTGAAAACGAAATAAAAAATAAAGTTATAACGGTTAAAGACATGGAAAACGGAAAACAGGAAGAAGTTAATATCGAAAATATCGTTGATTATATTAAGAAAGCGTGACCCACAACAGGAAACACACTGCTAAAAGTGTTAGTATATATAAAATATGCGCATTTATATAGGTTATAAATACACGAACGTCGAAGATAAAAAAGCACTAATCCAAAAATTATTAGAGTTTGCAAAGTATCTGGAGCAGGCAGGGCATAAGACTTTTATATTGGGTAGAGACATTCAGAATTGGCAGGGCTCTTTACCGCTATGGAAAACTTTTCCCGCAATTATCGGAAATATGGTAAAAAGTGATGCGTTTGTTGCCTACATAACCAGTTCTGTTTCCAGCAAGGGGCTGGAGTTAGAAAAGGCATTGTCCGGTGTTTTGGGTAAGAAAAAGGTATTTGTGCTAGATATTGCTGCTGCAACTAAAAACGGCGGTGTCGCGGCCGATATAAAGGCAGGGGCCACTATTGAAGACACGGCGAACGTAGTATTGGCGAGACTGAAATAATAATTTATTGTAACCACCCGATTATTCCAATATACTAGGCAGTTGTGTATAATGTTGTAGTTTTGGGGGCGTAGCTCAGTGGTAGAGCAGCGGCCTTTTAAGCCGCGTGTCGTGGGTTCGAACCCCACCGCCCTCACCAATAGATCTCCTATTAGAAAATCTTTCAAAAATGATAACTCCCACTTGTAATTGACTAAGTAGAAGAAATTTCTTAACCTGACGGTAAGTGGACACGCCAAAACAAAATATTTTTCAAAAAGATCTTTTTTTATACAAACCGCGGGTTAACGCGGTTGTCAATATTATTGAAACTATTTTGGTATTTCTTATTATTTACAACGCTTTCACTAATAACGTAAAGGTAGAAGGGTTTGCAATGCTTTCGGGAATTGTGTTGCCTGCATTTATGGCTATGTATTTTATCTCTACTTCTTTTTCCTATACCTCGCGCAGCGGAATAAAGACCGGTACCTCCACTTTTACAGTTTTTTTTAATACGATGAAAAATAAAGATAACATGTTTTTGTGGCGCTTTTTTTCGTACATACTAGCTCCATTCGGTATGTTATTTTTATACCCTATTATGCGTACGGATTATTTCAACCTACTGTCTCTCTTCATATTTTTTGGGTTATTAATCGTGCCGATTAACTCTTTCTTCTTATTTGTGCACAACCCTAAGACCTCTCAGAAAATGCTTTTAACTTACATTTCTCTTTGCGGGGCGGCATTTTTGTTCGGGGGCGAACTGTCCAGGTTAGCCAACATTAGTGCACATTTTATATATGGGCTACCTATGTTTTTTACGTGGGTTGTTTCTGTAATTAACTCAACAGCTCAGCCAACAACAAAAACTCCGGGGGTACATTTTACAAATCAGGATATAATTTAACTCTTATCCAAACTTTCCCTCAAGTCTTTTACCACAGAATCAGTGTCGTTTTCCAACGAACCCCTAAGACTGGTAATAAGTTCTGCTGTACCGGGCTGTTCGGATTTGTTTGCGTCTTTCCTGTGAACAATATCAGTAGATTTATTCTTAGCTTCCCTGGCGGCAATAGCGGCAGCCATTTTTTCATTAGCCTTAGCTTGCGCTTCATCATGTACTTTCAACTCCTCAATAGTAGGTGCGTGACCTAGCCAACCTTCAGTTCCGTCAATTGCAGTGTACGTTTCTTCTAATGTTTCGATCATACAAATAATCGTATTTTGTGGTCGGTGTCTTGTCAACAAACGCAAACCCGGGAAGCTGTCTTTAGCCCAATTATTATGGGATAACTTTACCGCTAGTCAGATTTAATAAAATGCTGTTAAAATCAAAACATGTTCAGCATGTTTAACGTTGTTAACAATCTGGTTAAACTGAAGGGTAACCTATACATAACCGACTTCTTCGATATTTTTATCATTACTCTTTTGATTTACTCTTTATTTCTATTTCTCCGCAACACCAGAACGCTCATGGTATTTCTGGGGTTGGCCATTGCAGCAGCATTATATATTCTTGCAAAGAGCTTTAATCTTTATGTCACACTATTAGCCCTGAGATACTTTGTTGGTGTGTCCGTTTTAATTTTCGTAATAATTTTCCAAAACGAAATCAGAAAATACTTTGAGTTTTTAGGTCTTATAGGCTCAAGGCAATTGAAGGTCTTGCCTTTAACCTCACGGTCGCCTGTTACCTCGGAAATTATTCAGGCTTGCGTAAGAATGGCTCAGGCAAGAATCGGAGTGTTGATAGTCATACAAGGTAAAGACAGTCTCGACCAGCATATCGACGGAGGCGTAGCTCTGGACGGTGTAATCTCTGAAGAGTTACTTTCAAGCATATTTGAACCCCACTCCTACGGTCACGATGGCGCCGTCGTAATTAACAATAACCGTGTTTCAAAATTTGCAACTCACCTGCCCCTCTCTACAAATTTTAAGGAAGTAGGTAAGCACGGGACCCGCCACGGTGCTGCTGTCGGTATTACAGAAATAACAGATTCTTTCTGCATTGTAGTATCCGAAGAAACCGGAAAAATATCCGTAACAAAGGACGGTAAAATGAAAACCCTGCAGGAATTTACCGATTTGGAAAAGGAGTTCGAAAAGTACATTAAGTCAAAATTTCCGAAAAGTACCAAAGAAAACAAACTCAGTAGAATAATCAAACAGGATTTTTTGCTAAGGATCGGGTCTTTAGCCGTGGCCGGTATAATATGGTTTTTCGCAGCCTACCAAGCAGGGATTGTCGAAAAGACTTATAACGTTCCTCTGGATACCTTGAAACTACCAAAAAACGTTATCATAGAAGAATACAGTCCCAAAGACGTAAAAATTAGAGTATCTACAAGAGGAGAAAATTCTTTCAAAGAAATTTCGGCCAAGGATTTCAGGATCAATATGGATTTTTCAAACCTACAGAACGGCGTAAACAAACTTTCTGTCACGAAGAACATCATCACCGGACCTGCAAATTTCTCGATAACTTCATTCGAACCCAATCTAATACTGTTAACCGCCAAAAAATATTATCTGGTCGAGCTTCCTATTTCAGTAAAAACTACCGGAAAATTGAAAGGCAGGCTTACATTGACAGCGACAGAAGCAGAGCCTAAATCTCTCAGGGTGTGGGTCCCCGAAGGTGTCGAACCCCCGATAGAAATACCGACTGAGCCTTTAGACCTCACCGACAAAAGCGAATCCACGGTGACACCCGTAAAATTGTTGTTACCAGAAGGACTACGTTTAGAAAACGACTCAATAAGTATAAGCGTCGCTCTTACGATAGAACCCGGAAAATAATAGTTAGGGACGCCGAACTCTTGTCCTCGTAACCTTCTTTGTGCCTGAAGTAATTTTCCTGTAGTGCGTATATGCACCAAAAGTTAAAGATTTTTTCTCCCGGTCGACAAAAGAAAGGTACTTTTCGAATAATGAGAGCCACTGAGAGAAAGTGAGTTCCTTTACACTTGCGGTAACGGAAAATTTTAATTCACTAGAGATCCTGTAAAATTGAACAGCTGTAAATATTCTGTTAAGCCTAAGTTTTAACGTACTTTTTTGCTGATTCACAACATAACAAATAAAGTCAAAATATAGATCGCGGAATTCCGTTGTTATCAAAGGACGCTCTTTTTTATGTATTCTAAGCATCGCAACATCAACAGCCGGTGAGGGGGAAAAATCTTCTCTTTTAAACTTGTAGAAAACACTGAGATCGAAAAAAGGCTGGGTCAACAGCGAAAATAAATACCCCTCACCCTTCCCCATAAACCTGTTAGCAGCTTCCTTTTGCATAACCAAAAACGCATCATCCGGCACGCGACCTGTAAATAAAAGTTTATTAACGATTAAAGATGTGATGCTAAAGGGAATGTTAGAAAATACTTTATAAGGCCTGGTGGGAATCAAAAAATTTAGAAAATCTTCGTTTATTACTTGCACACGGGGATTTCCTGCAAACTTCTCTTTTAGTTGTTGATGTAACCCGCGGTCTAACTCCAGAGAAATAACCGAACCTGCGATACCCGCTAACGCTTCAGTTATAATTCCCTTCCCCGCCCCGATGTCCAGAACGGTGTCATCTTTTGATATACCTGCCCTTACCGCCAGTTTGTGTACGAGTTCCGGGTCAGTAAAAAAGTTTTGAGATACTGTCAGATCAGCCACCCTCACAGTGTAACAAGAATTTTATAAGCTGCCACGGGTTTTACCTTGACTCTGGCACCCCTGCGCCTTAAGATGGGGAAAATCAAAAAAAGGAGGAAACAATAAGGAAGGAGAAAACATGGAGGAGATAGGGAAAGTCTTTACTCAGCTTTACATAATTTTGGGGATCTGTGCATCCATGTACCTGCTCATTTACGGCTACCTGGACCTGAGAAGGGAGGTGCAAAATATCAGATTTTCCTCACAAAGGGTGATTTTGCTTTTGGCGTTCATCGTCATCGTTGTAGCGGTAGTCATAATGTTTTGGGCAGCCACCATATCGTACGCCTTCTAGGAGGGGAGATGAAAAACACACTCAAAACAATCGGCAAGTACGTATTAGTATCGTTTATCATCTTGATGTTCGCCGTCATGACGGTCTTCGGGGTTGATATTCTTTTAAAACCGATCCCGTAGCAATGCTGCTTCCCGTTCTGTGCTTTAACAAAAGCAAAGAGCGGGATTTTTTATTTATCCAAGATTTCCCAACCCTATAGTTTGGTGGTAAAATTAGCGCCATTCCAGCCCAATAAGGGCAGAATCAGAACTTTGAAAACAAAAGGAGGAAACTTGAAGAAAGCGAGAATTTTCCCGCTACTGTGTATTTTCATCTTTTTAGTGTTCCTTGACTTTAAGTTGGCCTTACCCATAGCACTGGAATTTCTATATGGGACGCCGATGTCAAGAGAACAGTCCGTATCGGCAATGTCATTGGAAAGCACCGCGACTCCCACACCGTTTCAACCGGTCTGGAATGATCCTGTGCCTGCCACGGAGGTTGTAAACCAACCTACGCTGTCTTTGCCGACCTCAACGCCTGAGATAATATCCGAACCGTCTCTACCCGATAATCCTTACGACTTCAAGGGAATAAGGTTCGACGGATCAGATACTATTTCGATAGTTTTCTATCCGATTTCAGGCGGTTCGTTTCCCGTGTCATTTGACCCCATTATTCCCGTGAACAATTCCGATGATTATAAGCCGGGAATGCTTAAAGCGGGTGTATGGGCGGATGATTTAGGAAACATCACAATAAACCCCCACTCAGGGTGTTTTAGATACTCTGCAGAATATGTTTGGACAGAATTAGAAGGTGAGTATCTAAGACGGCATCTTGAGGGAGGGGAATGCAACGACGTGCTGACAAATTTCTCCGACGAGCAGATGAGCGCGCAAATTGAAGAATTGAAAAAGGCACTCGTTGTAATGTCAGAAAACGGAAGTTCTGTGGAACTCACTGTAGTAGGGGGCGGGGTGATCAAGTACGAAAACCTCGGCCTTGCAAAGTCACTCGATCCCACAGAACTAGCCCAACTTATCGGCATTCCCTTAGATGCCAGAAGCATTGTTATCGTTACCAGCGGCCGGGATCTGAATCCCTTCCACAAACCCTGGTATTCCGGGGAACGCCTGATCATAGTCCTCAAATAAGGAGGCGAAATGAAAAAGTTTCTAGTTGTATTGGCCTTTGTCGCATTACTGGCAGGGACGGTCACGCTTGTAATTGTCACAACGGCAAGTGCCGATATGGATCTGCCGGAACACGGTTGGCGAATTACTGCCGATCTCGGTGCAGGACAGGTCCCCGGAGTATCCGGCACGTTTCAACGTTTCGAGCTTGGAGGCGCCGGAGGTTATACTGTCCAGGCATATTGCGTGGATCCAGGTAAACCGAATCCGCCGATAGGTACTTGGTGCAGTTATAACGCCGGTGAGAACAAATTTTGGTGCGGTAACGATTACCAAGGTTTAATCCCGTACAATGTGTTAGAAACTCCCGAGCCAACCCCGACGAAGACAAACACCCCGACCTTTACCAACACACCGACATCAACACCGACAAACACGTCTACGCCCACAAATACCGCGACGGAGACTCCGACATCAACGCCAACGCAAACACCTACTTCAACACCTACAGACACTCCGACAGCAACGTCTACGGGAACTACTCCCCCGACGGATGTACCTCCTACAGCAACACAAACTGAGGTGCCTCCCACGGAAATACCTCCCACCGATGTTCCACCGACAAACACACAAATACCACCAAACACCAAAACACCCGGACCACCACAGCCAAGCCGCACGCCCCCGCCTTTACCGACAAGCGGTTTCGGAGACAAGCTTTCAGTAGTTGTCGTGAGAACCTATGCTTCCGAGATGCTTATCGGTATTGGAATGGGAATGTTGTTCACACTAATCCTTTATGTGAGCGTAAAAAAATATTACAATCGCTAAGGGAAATTAACTGCTCTATAAGGGTAATCTTGAAACCGGAAATTTCGGTCTCAGGGTTACCCTTTTTTGGTAATGGGGCAATTTATCGTTTGTGTTCCTGTGGTTGCCATATATCTTATAGTAAGTTATACTTGGCTTATTGAGCGTATTAGATAAAGGAGGAGAGATGGCTGTTGATGACGTATTTGACGGCGCTGATTTTAGGGTAAAAGTCACTAGTCTAAGGCACGAGATACCGCTGGAAGAGAGGGAGTGTTTCGCTTTTTTCGCCACCGAACTTGCCAAATTACGCAAGCATATAGAATCGGCCAAAGCGAACGATCTCATACTTGCTCACGGTTTCTTTCCTTTGGTAAGAGCAACGCACGAACGACTGTTACGAACCGCGTATAAAAAATCCGGAAAAGTAACACAGCAAAAGATGCGGGAACTCGTGGCGTATCTCAAATCTACCGGTTTTACCGGTTTCGAAATATAGTCTGCCATCGCGGCATCATTAACAAGCTCTGTGGGAATAATTAAAAATCCTACGGAGCTTTTTTTGTGCTGCGAACGAATTCAACCAATTTGCCTAAGCAGGCATAGTGGTGGTATATTGACCGTTGCTTGGTCCCATAAATCAACCGAACTCTAAAGGAGAGTGAAAATGAAAGCCAAAAGATTTCTTTCGGTGTTTGTTGCGCTTGTGATGGTTATGATGGTCGTTTCGCCCGTTCTGGCAGATAAGCCTATCGGATTCGATCCTGTCACCGGCGCCGAAACTGCCTGGTCAAACAGCGGTTGCGCCAAAATTCAGGACGGCACCATTACCGACTCAGCGGGAGTTCCACTTACGGTGGGATTTGATGAATTCGGTTATAACTATCAGGCACACCTTTTCGTAGGAACGTATGACACCTCAGATCGGGTAGCAGACGGAAAATACTGGGGCAGCACCGTCGATTACGCTGATGACGCGCTTCAAATGAAATGGTCCGACGAATGGCTGTCAAACGTTGACTGCGATAACAACAAGAAATTGGATCGGGGGTTGGCGAACGGTGTCTCAACCGGTTCAAGCAGAGGATGGCTGACAAATCACGTCAATGGAGATTATATCGATACCAACTACGTGGCTCAGCACTACACGTACTTCGTAAAAATCGGGTACGTCGGTACCGGTGGGTCACTCTGGGGAACATTTGACATCTTTGAGGAAATTTATAACGACCCTGCGGGCGGCTATCACGGCGTGGCGATCCTTACGGATCCCGGCCTGGGTCAGTTCATCGAGCACTAAACACGGCAATCTAGGCAAATGACCAAGCATTAAACTCTGAGGAGACAAGGCCAAAAACCAAGTCTCCTCTTTTTTATTTTCCGTACCTCTGTGCTAAAATTGCCCCAATTCACTTAAAACCCGCTCTCAAATTCAGACGGAAGACACGAAAAGGAGAATAATATGCCTTATATAGGAACCGTGACGGTGTCCGTGAAAAAATCCTGGACCCGTCCAAACTTAAGGGAGTACTCCGTCGACGAACACTTAGCTGATAACCCGATGTCTACCATGAGAAAGGTATTCCTTTGGCCGGTTGATCTGGAACACTATAAACACTCCTTGGAAATAATCGGTCCGGTCGGCACCAGACTTATCAATGCCCTTAATGAAATCGCCGGCATTGCTATGATCTTTTTAGACATGAGCTCGGTGAGGATTGTCAAAGATAGTGACTACCATTGGAAAAAGATCGAACCCAAAATTCTGGAAGCTATTAAAACAGCACTAGAAGGCAATCCTGTGGATACGTGACGTTTTCGGTATTTCTCCGGCGCACTCAGATTTTTATAAACTGAGAGCGCCGAATTTTTCATGTAGACAACCTTTACTCCTGTGCTACAATTCCACCAAATCACTTGACAAACGATTTCAAATTAGGGCAAGTACTTAAAAGGAGAGAAACATGACTGAATCAGCTTTGGGTGAGATAGATGTAAGAAGTGTAGGTCTGAGAGATGAAATGCGGATCTATACTACAAAATTTATCCTATCCGAATATGGAGAAAGATTCGGCTTCTACCCGCTTTATTCGTCTGTGGATTTCAATCAAAAAGAAGAAAAATTCTACGGACGTATCTGCGTCAATCTTGTGAATGAGATTGTTAAAAATATTAAGGGCGTTTCCTACATAGCTGTGGATTTCCACTCCCTGACCATAGTAAGGAACATGGAGTACGGGTGGTCACAGATTGAACCCAAACTATTCGACGCAATAGGCAAAGCCCTGAGGGCTGACAGCGAAATTTTAGGAAAACGGCTGCCTTAGACCCATCCCACCGGCGCACTCAGATTTTTATAAACTGAGAGCGCCGAATTTTTTATGCATTTGAAAATCTTATAAGTAAATAGAAACATCGTAGCATCAATACAGATCGGGGTATTAAAAAAATTATCAGTTGAGAACTTACTTTTACTAAAGACCTACTTTTACTAAAGAACTACTTTTACTAAAGAACTACTTTTTCGCCTCTCTGACTCTCATCGCTTCCCTACCGACTTTGTCTCTTAAGTAAAACAATTTTGCTCTTCTAACATTTCCTCTTTTGACTACTTTTATTTTTTCGATGTTGGGTGAATGCAAAGGAAGTATTCTTTCAACTCCTACCTGGTCAGCTCCGATTCTTCTTAGTGTAAAGGTTTTTGAAACATCCGAGCCTCTGAACGAGATCACAATTCCTTCAAAAGGTTGAATTCTCATTTTCTCGCCTTCGATTATTTTATAGAAAACCTTCACTGTGTCCCCAACCCTGAATTCCGGTATTTTAGGTTCTTCTTTGGGGGCTTCGGCTAGTTCCTCTTCGACGACCTTGGCTTCCTCTTCCGCCTTCTCTTCGAGCTCTTCTTCAATTTTGGCTTCTTCGGCCGTTTCTTCCGCCTCCGCAGCGACTTCAACCTCGTCTTCCCCGACTACTTCTTCTACAGGGGCATCCTGCTGAGCTGCATCGTCCTTTTTAGTTGTATCTTGATCTTTATCGGCCATAGACTGTGCTAGGATAGCAAATTAAACCCGCAATTTCAATTATTTCTTTTTTGAGGACACCCCGGCCGGTTTTCTAACCTCCATAGACAAGCCATTTTCAGGCAAAACATCTATAGATACAAGATCACCCTCGGAGGTCTCTCCCGCAATTATTTTGCTTGAAATAGCGTTCTCGACCTCTTTCTGGACCAACCTTCTTAAGGGCCTGGCTCCGTATTCTTCACTATAACCGTTCTCCACCAGATAATCTATCGCCTTGTCTGAAACTTCAAGAGTAAGCTGCTGCTCACCCAGCATCTTTCGGGTCTTTTCCAACATGCGCATTGTTATCTCTTTTATATCCTCTCTTCTCAGGCTGGTGAACACCACAATTTCGTCTATTCTGTTTAAAAACTCGGGTTTGAACGAATCCTTTAGTATGCCAAAAATTCTCCGGTCAGCCGCTATCTCCGCCCCATCGTGAGATTTCTTCTTATCTTCAATAAAACCGATATCTTTTCTTCTTAAAAGTTCTGAGCCTACGTTAGAAGTAAGAATTAGTATGGTATTTTTAAAATCTACTGTTCTACCCTTACTATCAGTCAAACGGCCGTCCTCCATTATCTGCAATAAAGCATTAAATGTGTCCGGGTGTGCCTTCTCTATCTCATCGAGCAATATAACGGAAAAGGGTTTTCTCCTTACGATGTCTGTAAGCTGGCCGCCCTGTTCATAGCCCACATATCCGGGGGGCGCTCCGATTAATTTGCTTACCGAGTGTTTTTCCATATATTCGCTCATGTCCAAACGCACAATCATATCTTCGTCACCATATAAAGCTTCGGCTAAAGTTTTCGCCAACTCAGTTTTACCGACACCTGTAGGTCCTAAGAATAAAAACGATCCTATTGGTCTTTTGGGATCTTTAAGTCCGGCACGCGCCCTTCTTATTGCCTCAGACAAAACACCAATCGCCTTATCCTGTCCGACGACCCTCTTTTTTATAGTTTCTTCGAGTTTTAACAATCTTTCACGTTCCACAACATTTAATTTCTCAAGAGGAATTCCGGTGGCACGCGAAACTACTTTTATAACGGCGTCCTCAGTAACGTCCGGTATTTCTTCCAGCTTAGTTTTTGTCCATATTTCAACTAATTCAGATTTTATTTTTTCAAGCTCTTCCGTTTTTTTCTTTAATGTCTCTTTTTCTTCGTCCGTAAGTTTATTTTTTCTTGCGTCGGCTTTTAATTTTGAAATTTCTTCTTCGACGGTTCTTAGGTTTTCCGGTTCTTTTACCTGAGACAAACGAACCATAGCACAAGCCTCGTCTATAAGATCAATTGCCTTGTCAGGTAAAAACCTGT
>MEWF01000003.1:0-6564 GCA_001773255.1 candidate division WWE3 bacterium RIFOXYC2_FULL_42_13 | reverse complement strand
TCCCTTTCAACATACTTTCTGTACTCATCTATTGTAGTAGCACCAACCATCTGTAATTCACCTCTTGCAAGGGCCGGTTTAAGTATATTTGCGGCATCCATCGATCCTTCTGCACTACCGGCTCCAATAACAGTATGGAGCTCGTCAACGAAAAGAATTATCTGACCGCTTGCCGAAATGACCTCGGTTATTATGTCTTTCAAACGCCCCTCGAACATACCTCTATGAGAAGTACCCGCAATTATAGAAGCTAAGTCGAGCATAAACACACGTTTGCCCCTTAAAGGCTCCGGAACCTGTCCGTTAACGATTTTTTGAGCTAAACCCTCAACTATAGCTGTTTTTCCAACTCCGGGGTCTCCGATGAGCACAGGGTTATTTTTTGTTCTTCTTGAAAGGATGTGAATGACGCGCTCGATCTCGTTTTTTCGCCCGATAACAGGGTCAAGTTTACCTTCCCTGGCTAACTGGGTAAGGTCGCGTCCGTATTTATCTAATTTTGAAGCGGATTGTGACGTCTCTTTTACAACTTCCTCGTAACATACTTCGCAGAGAGCCATGTAGACCTGCTTACCATCTACAATCTGATTTATTGGATATTTGGCAGGACGCTGTCCGCATCGGTGGCATAAAACCATGAGTAAGATATTAGCACTCTTGGTGTATGAGTGCAAGGGTTTTTACCCGCGTGTTAGCAGTAAAACCTATAAAGTAGACTGGTTTTTAATCCTGTGCTAATATGCCACCACGTCAGCTTAGCCGCGATAATAACGCGCGGACACAACCTGAATTCGCCATTAAAACAGAAAGGAAAATAAAGGAGGGTCAGATGGGACATAGTTTTAAGGTATTTGAAATAACACCGACGGGTGTCCAGAATAGAACTACGGTTAGTAAGTTGGTGCTGGGGCCAAATGCTGTCTACCCTGCTTTGCTGTTCAGCGATCCACATGACGATACGACCGTTGGCGCAATTTTCGTCAGACTCACACCTTCCCAAAGGAAAGAGTGGGAGAAACTAGGATCCGTTGAAATTCGTTACGCGGAGATGAAAGACGAACCTTCCGGTTACCCTTTGCTGATCTCAACTGAGGAGGTCTCGGATAACAGTGAGGTTCTGGTCATTTTTAGAAATGATGACGCAATCTCCAAAATCGGTGAGTACACTGGAGACCGGGTTGACATAGCAAAAAGTGTCATGCTGACAGACTCTGCGCGAAGCCATGTCATGGAAATGTTGGGAGAGTGGCCAAAATACAAAAAACTTGGCGTCGATGTACGGAATGTATTTAGTACAAGCTTTTACAACTACATAAGGAAAGAGTTCAATCTGGCAGACGATGATTTCTTACACGGCCGTTTCTATCTTGATTTTCCGGGTGAGATAATCATGAGTTTCGGAGAGAATCTATCTGCTGTATCCGAACTCCTGGCGAGAATACCAATCTTCAGGACATTCAGAGCAGCATATCACCCGAATGGAAAGGAAGAATCTCCATTGATTGAGACCTACTACCGTTGGAATGGCAATGAACTTCTTTCGGCAACATGGAAAGAGAGATTAGAAAAAATACTTTTCTAGGGGTCAAACGAAAGCGGCTTCGATATGGTCTACAAACCCTCTACCGAGCCGCTTTTTCTTCTTTATGGTAATTAATGTTCCCAAACATCACCTACGAACGGATCACTTTGAATCTTTACTTTTTTTATAAAAAGCTGGGCAGCTCTCACCATCTCTTCCGACTGCACTTTTGCCCAGTATTCTGCCTCATCGTCTCTTATTTCGGAAACAATTTCGTCGTGAACCGTTAGCGTTAAACCGCCGTGGATACCCTCTTTTTTCATTCTGTCGTTTAAAAATATTAAAGCGTACTTAACGGCGTCGGCGTTTGTACCCTGAATCGGGTGGTTTTTAGCTTCCCTTTCAATCCGCGATTCTTTTTTCCTGAAGTCAGGATCATCTTTTAACGGTTTATCGTACCAGCGTTTTCTACCGAGAGGAGTTGTACTAAAACCGTCCCTCACAGCTTTTTTCGCCGTTTTATTTAGGTAGTCCTTAACGCTCGGATAACTTGCGAAGTATCTGTTCATATAGTCTTCGCCCTGCTCCCTTGATACAGGGGTTCCAGTTTCGTTTTCTATTCTGGCGGCAAGCCCCATAGATCCCATTCCGTACATCAATCCGAAACCTATAGGTTTGGCAATTTGTCTATAGCTTGGGTACTTCTTTTTGAAATCATCGCTATAAGGAACATTAAACATTAGGGATGCCGTGTATGAGTGAATATCCAATCCATCGTTCAATGCTTTAATCATTTTTGCGTCACCTGAAAGTTCTGCCAAAATACGCATTTCAAATGAAGAGTAATCCGCGGTAACTAACTTATGACCGGCTTCAGGATTAAAACACGTTCTAAAAGGAGCCTCCTCGGAATTTCTTGGGATCTGCTGAAGGTTTGGATTATTACAAGAAAACCTTCCGGTAGCTGTACCTAATTGATTGAATTCCGGGTGCAGTCTTTTTGTGACCGGATTTATTTTTGATAATAAAGAGTCGCCGAACGCCGACAACAGTTTTTCATAACCTCTGTAATTTCTTAATAATTTAACAATCGGTTCGTTATGTAAAGCTAGAAGTGCATCCCCCGTCGAAGGTAAATTCAGATTCAACTTGTTATTAAATAAATCCATAAGCTGTTGCTGGCTATTCATGTTAATCGTGTCTGCGTGATTTCCAAACAGGTCAATCATGTTATTCGAGTAGTACGGTCTTATTGCTTCCTGAAATTCTTTCGCGAGAGCGTTTCTTCTCTCGGACAGATGAACCATGATATCCCGCCACTTTTTCTCGTCTATATAAATACCCGTCAGCTCCATCTCGCCAACCGCGCGGGTTGCGGCAAATTCCAGTTTTGCCACATTTAACAGATTTTCGTTCTTTATTTTTACGAGCTGTTGATCGAAAATTGGAAACAATATCAAGGTGTCGAGGGCGGAGTACTGTAATTGTTCTACATTAATTTTTGTTTTGTTCGTCACGCCTTCAAATGTTTCACGGACATCTTTTTTTAAATCCATTCCCGTGTATTTCTTGGTGAGGTCTTTTAATGAATAGTAACCACGCCCGAGTCCGGCGTTTAAAATAACTTCGGCTAACATTGTATCGTACAAGTTTGTAGGAGCAGCTCCGACATGAATTTTAATGTGTTTGTAATCAAATTTTCCGTTGTGAAATATTTTGAGAACTTTGGGGCTTTCAAGGTACTCTTTAAATCTTGTAAAGTTTTTTAAATCTAAAGCCCGGGCGTCAAAAATATAGCTTTTGTCTTCGGTACCGATCTGTACAAGTAGTAGCGTGGAAGTGTAAGGATCAAGACCTGTGCTTTCTATGTCTACTCCAACAACTTTTGCTTTTTCCAAAATATCCAATGCTGCGTTTGCCTGGTCTTCTTTTGAAATGTACTCGTATGAAGGGTTTGCAGGATCAAATTTTAGTTCCATCCAGTATATGATACCACTTAACAATCCTCGGAAATTCGCTAACTTGCCGTATTTGACTAAGACCCATAGTATGGTATACTCATAAGGTTCGAAGGAGGAGAAGTGAATAAGAATTTGGCTTTTTTGCTGTCATTTCTTACTTTCTTATTTGTGGTTGGGGTACTTACCCTGGCGGATCATGTGCCGTTCAGCGGGCAAACCGTAGATACGGTATCACTTGTTATCGCTGTCCTAACGTTTATAGTAGGATCCGTAGTTTTCGGGAAATCTAACAAGACGTTGGATTTGATGGTAGGCGCCTTCGCAATAGTACTGGCGTTTTACATCGCCCTTTCGGTCTTAATATAAAAAAGGAGAGGAAATGGAACAGTCAGACCTTTCAGACCTTCTTGAAGAAAAGAAAGAGTCGAAAAGAGCTAAAAAAATGACCTTTTGGGTACTTAACGTGCTTTTCACTCTAATGACATACGTCAATGTGTGGCATGCAGCTACCGTCCCCGGTCCGGGATTTTTCGGAGTCGCAAATACCGTTTTTTTGTTCGTCTTTTCTGTGCTTGCGTTTACAATTGGTATAGAAGAGACCTTAATTCTGAAAAATCCTGATCTGACTTTGCTAGGCGGGCTAAAAATTTTCGCAGCAATCGCCACGGTAGTATTCATCGCGACGGTAAGGCTCTGAGTACACCAAAGCCGCACTGTAGAGAAATTTTCTACTCTGCGGCTTTTTTTACCTATTTCTTGAGAATTTCTTTTATCAAACCCGTAACAACCAAAGCATCTGCCTTACCTTTCATCTCCCTCATCACCCCACCCAATAAAAATTGCAGGGCGCTTTCTTTTCCGTTTTTAAAATCGGTAATTGCCGCCTCGTTTTTCACCAAAACACTTTCAACAACTTTTCTAATTTCTCCGGTGTCGGAAACCTTTTCACCCTCATCTTTTACTTTGTTCAAAATATCTTCAACACCCAGCTCAAAAAGGTCCTTTCTATTTATCAACACCGTTGCTGCTTTCACAGCGTCCAAACCACCGTCGACTAATTTATGAAACTTCTCAACCACCGCATTTCCCATCACTTCCACTAAAATCCTGCTCTGCTCCTTTGAAACACCCTTCTTTTCCATCGCATCCCGCAAGGATTGCGGCAGACTACCTTCAACCGCCCTCAACTCACTAAAGTATTTCTCATCAAAAACCATCGGCGGTATGTCGGGTTCGGGAAAATACCTGTAATCCGAAGCTTCTTCTTTGTCTCTTTGCGCGACCGTAATATTTTTAAATTCGTCATACCCGCGGTTTTCCTGTTTGGGCATTTCGCCTTTTTCCAAAATTTCGCGCTGTCTGACAATCTCCGCCCTTACGGCTTTTTCCATATATTTGAACGAATTTATATTTTTTACTTCAACTTTGTAAGGGGACAGTTCATCTTTTTCTTCCATCTCGGCAGTTCTAAGTGAAATATTGGCTTCCAGCCTCATCTGGCCTTTTTCCATGTCAGCTTCGCTTATACCCAAATACCTGCAAATGACTTGAAGTTTCTTACAATAATCTACGGCGTCTTCGATGGAACGGAAACACGGTCTTGTAACCACTTCTATTAGTGGGAGACCGGACTTATTGAAATCAACCAAGGTCTTACCGCTTTCGTGAAAAGATTTTGCCACGTCTTCTTCCAAATGGACTCTTTCAATATCCGCTGTATTACCACTTTCCAAAAGTAATGAGCCGTTTTCGCACAAAGGTTGTTTATACTGACTAATTTGGTAGCCTTTCGGAAGATCGGGGTAAAAGTAATGTTTTCTGTCGAATCTCGAATTTACATTTAATACGCAGTTTAACGCCAAACCCAACATTTGTGCTTTTTTAACTCCCTCTAAGTTAGGAACGGGTAACGCGCCGGGTAATCCTAAACATGTAGGACAGGTGTGGGTATTAGGCTCGGCGCCCCATATATTGGCGTCGCATCCGCAAAACATTTTGTTTTCCGTTTTGGGTTGGACATGTACTTCCATTCCAACAACCAGTTTATATTTTCCTAACAATTCTTCGTTCATTTTTTAGACATTGACTCCTAATTTATATATAGCTTCTTTTAAATTCGCTACCGCTTCGGTAATCATAAAATATGCGGGTTCAAAACCTGCTTCATGAACCAAACTATTTCTTAATTTGTGCGCGTCCCAGATCCTGTTGTAAGTCGGTCTGTCGAATTTCTCTACGGCATTCTTTAGGCGTTCCCCCATCGTTTCACCGGGAACCATTTCTTTTAATACCGCATCCAATGATTTGTCTGCCATAATCAGTGCCTGTTTTAGTTGTGAGGGTCCTTTTTGCTTAAGTAGTACACTTATGTTTTCCCAATCGGCAGTTATTTTTCTAACAGTTTCCTGGCTTACGGAACCGTATGACGATGAACTTCCCGACCCGAATATAAAATCAAAAAATCCCATATTTATTCCTTAATTAACGCCGGTTTTTCTAGATGAAAGACCGTCGCCTCCTGATAATTAAATAGCGCTCCGAATATTTTCGACTCTTCGTTAATTCTGCTCATTATCTGAACACCCACGGGAAGTCCGTTGTAGAACCCGCATGGCACACTTATTCCCGGTACTCCCGCAATACAGCTTGGTTCATTCAAAACATCCATCATTTCGCCGAACATAGGTGAGTTAGAACTCTCGCCGACATTTAATGCAACGCAAGGCATGGAAGGAGCGATCACCAAATCTACTTTTTCAAAAGCCGCGTCAAAACTTTGTTTAATTAATGTCCTCACTTTTTGAGCTTTAGCGTAATAAGCATCGTAATATCCCGAGCTTAAAGTGTACGCCCCGAGCATTATTCTTTTTTTAGCTTCA
The DNA here is from genome assembly GCA_001773255.1 of candidate division WWE3 bacterium RIFOXYC2_FULL_42_13. Taxonomy (GTDB): domain Bacteria; phylum Patescibacteriota; class WWE3; order UBA101185; family UBA10185; genus UBA8498. Next base: position 202 of record MEWF01000003.1, on the reverse strand, counting down.
AATCCGAATGAATTGCGGTCATGTCCGTATCTTATTCCGTCTAACCTCGCCAAATTCGAAGAAACTTCCGATCTTTGCAAAATTGTGTAAACGGCAATTGAATATTTTGGGCTGAGCATATCAACATCAATAATTTCCGCGCCCAAAGATCTGAAAACTTCAACTGCTTCATCTATCTTTTTTCGAGTTCCCTCTTCAAGTT
>MEWF01000002.1:25577-25793 GCA_001773255.1 candidate division WWE3 bacterium RIFOXYC2_FULL_42_13 | reverse complement strand
AACAACAATAAATATAGGGGCGGGAAATGGTATAACCCTTTCGGCAGATAGTATAACAATAGATTCCGACACAACAGGTACAACTTCTGTCACATCAAATAACTCAGGACTTGAGGTCACAGCCTCAGGTCTTAGGCTTCTTGGAGGGTGCGGAAACGGAGAGGTGTTAAAATGGAACTCAACTGCTTCGGTCTGGTACTGCGCGGCGGACACAAC
>MEWF01000002.1:22633-25487 GCA_001773255.1 candidate division WWE3 bacterium RIFOXYC2_FULL_42_13 | reverse complement strand
TTTATGGTGGGATAACGCTCAAACAAGACTCGGTATAGGAACATCGGGACCTTTAACCAACCTTGATGTATCAGGTACTATCTGGTTAAGAGGACTATCAGCTAACTCAGGACTATTCGTAAACGAGTCAGGATATACCGGTATTGGCACAACAAACCCAATTGCAAAATTTCAAGTCGAAGGAACCACTTGGCTCAGAGGCGGTACGGGTGTCGCAGGCGCAAAAGGTGTATATATCGATGCAAACTCAAACCTCGGTATCGGAACTACGAACCCCGCGTACTTACTCACCTTAAATACCACAACCGATCAGCACGCAATAGCTTTCCTGGAAGGAACTACAAACAGAGCATTCTTCGGGCTAGCCGCGTCAGCAGGTCAGTTTGCTGTAGGCTCACGCGACAACGACCTTATATGGAGATCTGAAAGTGGCAGCAACCAGCTCTGGACTACAGACGGAGGTACTACTGCAATGGTGACTCTTAACTCAGGGGGTAATTTAGGAATAGGAACAACGGCTCCTTTGGCATGGTTTGACGTCAGAGGCGCTACAGCATCCGAAGCGTCGCTAAGAATAAGAAGCGGAACCCAACCAACGGTACCTGCAACGGGTGACATCTACAACGACGGCGACCAACTCTTCTTCTATAACGGCTCCACATGGCAAGATCTCGGAGCCACCGCTGCGGGGGGTGGTGGAGTCACCGGAACCGGAGTAGCCGGGCAACTCACCTTCTTCACCGGCTCCACGGCAGTATCCGGCTCAAATAACTTGTTCTGGGATACATCAAACTCAAGGCTCGGACTTGGCACAACCGCTCCGGCCTCACTACTTTCACTACTTAGCACCGACACGACAAACGGCCAGTTCAGAATTGGCTACGATGCCTCTAATTACACCAAGTTCACCGCCGATTCCCTTGGAAATATAACTCTAAATAACAATGGCACCAACGTGGTTAAATTCGGCTCAGCTAACACCGAATTCTATACACCCACAACATTTTCGGCCGCGGGCGATGTTTCGATGGCCTACGACCTCATATTTACAAACTCAACCAGTTCCGAACTTAGATCGTATGGACCTCTCAGCATAACAGCGGGCGAAACGTATGGCAGCAGCAACCTAACACTAAAAACCTACAACGCAGGTGATATTGTAGCTGACTTAACAGGGACAGGCAGGTTTAGGTTAAACGGCGCAGACACTACCCTGCTCTTCGATACCAAAACAGCCGGAGATACAGACTTCTGGATGGGCGTCATCGACGACGCAAGTGCAAGCGACAACGACATATTCGTAATAGGAAAAGGTCTGACCAACAATACAAACAACTACCTAACAATAGCCTCTTCAGGATTCGTTGGACTAGGCCTGAATTCATCAAGCGCACCTTCTGCAATGCTGGACGTCAACGGCGGTGCAAGATTCAGAGGTATCAGCTCCAGCGCTTACGTCGGTGCCCTAAACTACTCAACAGGCGGTTACCTAACAACAGCCACATCCGACGCTAGACTTAAAACTAATGTTACAACCATAGACAACGCCCTCGACAAGGTAATGAGACTCAGGGGTGTTACCTTCAACTGGCTTGATCTTAATGTTACGAAACGTATGACAGGTATGATCGCCCAGGAAGTTGAACAGGTAATGCCCGAGCTTGTGTTCCAAAACCCCAACGACGGGTACTACGGAATGTTCTACGGTGAAACCACGGGCTTACTGGTAGAGGCGACAAAAGAGCTAAATACAAAACTGCTCGCCATGGAATCGGGATTAATAACCACAGACGGCAGTCTTAGCACAGTAACCGCGAGTAGCGATACTGCACTGACCAAAGTAAATACGCTGGAAACTGATGTGGCAACCTTACAAGCAGAGGTGCTCTCGATCAAAGATTTATTGGCTCAGGCCACTCCTCAAAGCACCGAAAGCAGTGCTTCTATAGTAACCACACCTGAAGGAATGCTGACCGAAATGTACAAAGTATTTGAAGACCTTAAAGCATTCGTTTCCGCTCTTGGACTATCCAGCAACGCGGGTGCCCTGACGGTCTCAACCGACATGAACGTGCTGGGCGAGACCACCCTGTCCAACCTGACCGTGACAGGTGATATTAACGCAGGGCTTATGAAACTCGACACTTTAAACAATGTGTTCGAAATCGCAGGTCCTTCCTGTTACAACGAGCTGACAAACACAACCAACGGTACTCTCTGCACCGATCAAACAATGTACCTCCAAAAATCACTGGCAGGAAATGTTGATGTCCTCAACGGAGCCCTGCTTGTCGAACCCAACGGAAATGTCACGGTTAAAGGCACTCTCTTGGCACAAAAGGTCGAAACCACCGACGTTACAACTGAAAATGTAACTATAAAGGCCGCTTCAAAATCGGTCGGGAACGGAACCATATTGAAAGGTCAAACTCAGCTCGTAATAGACAACACACTGATCAAGGCAGGTTCAAAAGTGTTCGTGACCGCCACATCAAGCACAGGAGGACAGGCTTTAATCGTAAAAGAAAAACTTGACGGCGTTTCATTCACCGTAGAGCTCGACCGACCGGTTGCGGAAGACGTTGCCTTTGATTGGTGGGTAGTAAATGTCGAATGAAAATAACCCACGAACCTTTTGGTGGGTATGTGGCGTTTTTCATATTTTGTCGTATAGGTTAGGAAATTTATTTAGACTACAATTGTTTAAAATAATATGAAAGAGGGAATAGATAATAAAGAAAAATTGAAAAAATTGTTTGGGAGGACGATAGGTTCTACTGATAATCCTATATCCCATAGAAAACATGACATTACTTCCATTTCCAAAGAGCGGGAAGGCACAAAGAATAGGTCG
>MEWF01000002.1:22103-22599 GCA_001773255.1 candidate division WWE3 bacterium RIFOXYC2_FULL_42_13 | reverse complement strand
AACCTATACAGAAAAAATTGAACACCGTTATTATAGGCGCGAAACAAAATTGGAGGAATTTATATACTCAAAAACTGCCATTTTTAATATATGCGCGATTTTGGAAGTCACACTACTATGCATACAAAAAGTATCTCATTCCAATCTCAATAGGTATGCTTATAGTATTGGCACCCGTGATATGGTTATCTATCAATAATCCCGACAAAGTACGGGCGGATTGGTTCGACGATAATTGGCATTATAGAAAAAAAATAAATATTACTAATACGGGCGCCGCCGATTCCAACAAGAAGGTTCTGTTCGAAACAGATACGTCTGCTTTGATTTCCGAGTCTAAGATGCAGAATACCTGTGCCGATGCCAGGTTCACCGACGTCAATGGCCAGGTTTTGAGCTATTTCATAGATTCGACCGCCGGAGCGTGCAATACCATCTCCACCGACTTCTACATATTGCTCCCGACTATAAATGCGGGTGACACGGTGATCTACTT
>MEWF01000002.1:1161-22067 GCA_001773255.1 candidate division WWE3 bacterium RIFOXYC2_FULL_42_13 | reverse complement strand
CTTATGTGGGAGCTGGAGCCGAGACAAGCCAGTTCTCACAGGCTACTTTCAGCCCCTCCGGTAGTTCTACAGGTACCGAAACTGTAGGACCGGGACCGGTTGTCAATTGGAAGTTTGATGAAGCTTACGACCAAAAGGAGAATACTAAGATTGAGCAGCAGTTGGAGATTATGACCGGAAACCAATATACGACCAGCACTTACACTAGCCAGATCCCAATCGAGATAACATATGGTGGCAGCGCTAACCTCACAGATTACCAGATTCCTTTCTCTTTTTCCTACCAAAGCGGAATGAATGCCGATTTCTCCAACATTAGATTTTACAATTCTTCGGGTAGTACAAAACTCAGTTATTGGATAGAGTCAAAAACCGACAGTACCACGGCTAGTGTGTGGGTCAAAGTACCGACAATAGCGGCAAGTGCAACAACAACCATTTACCTAAGGTATGGAAACCCTGATTTTACGTCCGAAAGCTCGGCGGCCGATACTTTCACCAGCAACACGATCCAATTACTAACTAGCGCCTGTCCGAGCGCAAACGCCAACTGTAATCAAACGGATTCTCATACTGAATTCGATACCGTCGCAAGCAGTGTCCAGAATCTGACAAGTGGTTTCGGACTTTACGGTAGCGGTACCGTCACACTCGTTAACCATAGTTCCAACCCATACGGAAGTTCGGACAATTATTTTTCAAGGTATCGTTTCCTTTTTATTGCAGACACAACCGGAACACACGGCTTTCTTGTCAACAGTGACGACGCAAGTGAGTTGGGCGTAAGAGACCCCCTTGATACCGACACAAGCCACACAGTACCGGCTTATTGGTACGGCGGTCATGGTAATGCCGGAACATGTGCAACCTCAGGCACCACGGGTACCAGATCCATCAATAGCGGCGAGGGTGTTTGGTTGGATTATAGGATGGAAGAAGTCGGCAGTGGACAACTTGCACAATTATGCGTACAGGAACCTTCAGGGAGTTACGCTGTCGTAAGCACAACAAATTTTCCGGGACAACTTTTCTCCAGAAATGTTCTTACGACGGGAACTGAGCCATCTGTGTCCGTAGGTGCCGCTCAACAGGCAAACTACGTACCCGGCCCTTCTGATAACTCCTTGGGAATAATCAGCTACAACACTTCTCTTTATAGCTCGGTAAGTTCGGTAAATTTGGAGATCGTAGCGAGTGTGGATAACGGCACAACGTGGTCAAAGTACCGAACAACAGAAACTTCCAACTACCTTCCCTCATCTACTTACACAGTCAGGGCAAGGGCAAGAACCAGTCCGACGGACACACCGAGGGCTGGGTTGTACGATACTACAAGTAATACTGAGGTCCTGACACTCGATTTTGGCAGTACTTCAAACACCACGATTATGGTTAAGGCCGCACGTCTTATTATAGCTCAGGAAAGCGGGGTGGGTATAACACAGACCGAGACTAAAACGGAGATAGGTAGCTATGAAAGTTCGACACAGGAAAATTACACCCCTCAAACTGATAAAAAAATATACAACTATGACTCCACCAAGTACAACCCAACTCCAACTAACTATTTTGAAGCCACAGCCAAAGCAACGTTGGATAGTGTGGGGATAGAGCAACAGATAAATATTCTCGATGGACCATTCTACACGGGTTCCACAACCTATGTCCCAACGGACAACTCACTTGGCCTTGTCTACTGGGATGCTGATAAATATCCCGGAGCTATCGCTTACCTGGAAGTTGACTACTATGAAGGTTGTTGTAGTGATCCATATGTATCGGTATATACAGAAGCGGGATCTCTTGTGACAGAGTTTCAACTTGGTCTAGGGGACTACGCGTACCACAGATACCGCTCTACCGCACTAACCTTAACCGATAACACCGCGTATACGGTAAGGTGGAAAGCTTCAGGCGCAACTCAGCCACATACGCTACTAGCTGCCAGGTTCATAGTTATTCAGACCAACGCGACAAAGATCACGGACACTCAGACACAGGTCGAGGTTGGGGGGAAAGAAGAACACACGAACAGTACCTACGCACAACTCGATAACCCTAAGACCTACTACTACGATTCCTCCAAGTTCTCCCCGGCTCCCACAACATATTTTGAGACCACTGCTAAAACACAACAACCCACGATAGAACAACAGATAAATATCACAAACGGAACTTATGCCACAAACTCTTCTTCCTACCTCCCAACGGACAACTCACTTGGCCTTGTCTACTGGGATGCTGATAAATATCCCGGAGCCACTGTTTACTTTGAAATTGACTATTATGAAGCGGGGAATGGTGGCGGCCCTACTGCGGCAGTATACACAGAAGGGGGAGCTCTTGTGACAGCACTCCTCTCTGATTTGGGGGACAACGCATACCACAGAAACCGATCTTCAGCAATAACCTTAACCGATAACACCGCGTATACGGTAAGGTGGAAAACCGGAAACACTGCTTACTCCCCCACGCTACTAGCTGCCAGGTTCATAGTTATTCAGACCAACGCGACAAAGATCACGGACACTCAGACACAGGTCGAGGTTGGAGGAAACGAAACAACAACTGCTACTTCTTACACAAATCTAACGAATAAAAAGATTTGGAGGTATGACTCTTCTAAATTCTCCCCTGCGCCAACCGCCTATTTTGAGGCAGTTATTTCAAACGATACTGCCGGTCAGACCACCTACGCAGCCTTGTATACAGATGGAGCAACGTGCTCGTCACAAGTATCAGGAAGCGAGGTTAGTACCACAGGCACTACCTGGTCAAGAGTAAGAAGTAGTGGCATATCGCTAACAGACGGAACTGACTATACTGTCTGCGTAAAAGCGAGTGCGAACACGGCAAAAATAGCAAACTCAAAGATAGTGTTGGAACAAACAGATGCAACAAATGGCATAAGAGCTGTGGAACTGTACCAGATGCAGGTGAACTCCCTTCTAACGGATGCTGATGCCACCTACTCAAGCTCGTACAGATACACAAGCTTTAACCCTGGCATTAATCCAACGCAAAGTTCCTTTGAAGGCGGAACCTTTACCTACTACTACGAGGCAACGATGAAAACATCAGCAGGAACGGGATACGCAACGCTGTACAATGCAACTTCGGGAACTGCCATAACAGGTGGTGAGATCACAACAGCATCCACAACATACTCAAGGGTTAGAAGCGGAGATATAACAGCGAATATGCCCTATGGGCCAAGCTCCCTCTCGCAGGCACAGGACATGGATACACAAGCTAAGAACTCAGCGACCAACACCACCTCCCTGGCAAGTTCTTGGGTCATAATACAAGTATCCAATCTTTCAAATGTAACAAACACCATATATGCCGAGCTATATAACCTGACGGATGGAGTGTCGGTCACTGGATCCGAAGTATCCACAGCCACAGCCAACACCACAACGCGCCTAAGAAGTCCTTCCATTACCCTCACGACAGGAAAGGAATATGTTGTAAGGACTAAGACCAGCAGTACAAGTGCGGTGCCATACTACGTATACAACTCAAAGATAGTGTTGGAACAAACAGATGCAACAAATGGCATAAGAGCTGTGGAACTTATCCACACTTATAACACAAGCGCACTTACAGACACCGACGCCACTTATTCCCAAATAAATTATCACCAATACTATACATACGCGAACTTCGCCGGCGGAAATTTTGCCTATCTATTTGAATCGGACATTAAAACATCGGCAGGAACCGGATATGCGAGACTATACAATATATCCACAGGTGCAGCAGTAACGAATTCTGAGGTAACAACGGCTTCCGCCTCCATAACCCGCGTACGAAGTAGTGACCTGACCCCCTATATGCCGCTTACTGCAAATACGCTCGATGTTCAAATAAAAAACTCCGCCACTAATACAACCACGTCCACTAACTCGTCCCTAATAATTCAGGTATCCAACCTGGGTGACCCGGAAATACATACCGCTCTATACCCCAACGGCACTAGTTGCACAAACCAGGTCACATCCAGCACAATCACGTATGTGCCGTCTGACGGCATAAAAAGAGCCGTCTCCCAATCTTTAAGTCTATCAGATGGAGAATACATGATGTGCACTGAAAGCGTGAACGGTGTGACTATAACCACCTACAACGCCAAAATTAACCACCAACAATCGGCAGCTCAGGGCATAACCAATCTTAGGACATTCAGATCCCTGAACACGGACCTTGAAACCGAAGCAACAGCCACATATGCGAGAAAAAATGGATTAAATTCCTACGACCCGGCACAATTCACCGGGACTGTTACCGGATCGTTTGAAACAACCCTATTGGCAACAGCTACAACTGCTTATGCTCAGTTGTATAACGTTACGTCCTCGGAGACTATAGCCGGAACTGAAACGTCCACTGCCAGCACTTCCTATGTGAGATTGCAAAAATCCATTACCACCCTACCATCTTCCAACTCAACCCTCGACATACAAATAAAAAACAGCAGTACTAATATAACAAAAACTACGGCGTCATGGCTTGTTTTAGATATAGAAAACATTTTGCCCGCTATAGTGCACGATTCAACGTCAAATAAACTCAACGGGCAGCTGGAAGGAACTACTTGGGAATCAGAGCAAAACTGCATATCCGGTTCGTGCCTGGAGTTTGACGGTGTAGATGATTACGTAAAAGTGACCGATAACCCCAAACTGGACTTTGCTGCATCCGACAACTTCACCATAAGCATGTGGTTCACACAACCATACTCAACAACAGGAAACAAAGCTCTCATTTCAAAATATGAATCGGTCGGATCCGACGGTGGGTACCAAATTAAAATTGACACAAACGGAAAAGTCGTGGTCGAAATTTCTGATGACAACACAACATTTCCTAAAGATTCAGTGACAAGCTCAGTTAGCTACAGAGACAGCAAATGGCACCACGTAGCCGCTGTAAAGAACGGAACAACGAGTTTATTGCTCTATGTTGACGGGGTACTTGAAGGCACGGATAGCACTATAGCCACCGCGGGATCATTAGCAAACAACGACCTACTTTACGTAGGGGACGCCAATGACGGTACAACCACCAACTGGCTCGGACACATCGATGAAACAAAAATATACCGTTACGCGAGATCCGCACAAGAGATAGAGAACGAACTTTATGGAACAAGTCCGGGCGGAGCAACATCGTTGGGTACAAATGTCGTTGCAAAAATAAATAACGGCCTGTTGGCTCAATGGAAAATGGAGGAAACAACTGCTAACTCTTGCGGTGTGGGAACTACTGACGGGTGCGACAGCACAAGCAACGGATACAATGGGTATTGGGAAGGGAACGCGGCTAGCAGTCCGGGGAAATTTGGAAACAGTCTGGTATTCGACGGCAATGGGGATGCGCTTAGAGTAACACCGGAGGGAGCTAAATTATCCGGTACATCTTTGACCTCCAGAATACCCATAACTTTTGATAATTCTTCTGCAACCGAAGATCTGACCAATTTCCCTATATTGGTAAAACTGAATTCTTCCAGAATTAGCTATTCAAAGACCCAAGATTTGGGGCAGGACATAAGATTTACCGATAGCGACGGCAGTACCTTATTAAATTACGAAATAGAAAAATGGGACGAAACGGGGGATTCCTACGTTTGGGTAATGGTACCAAACATACCATCCGGTTCCACAACAGATCTTATTTATATGTACTTTAACGATACGAGTTTATCTGACGGTCAAAATGCTACAGGTGTTTGGAACTCGAATTACGTAGTAGCACAACATATGAAAGAAACCTCGGGTACAACAACGTACGACTCAACATCAAACGGAAAAAACGGAACAAAGCTATCGGCTACTGAGCCTAACCCTACCACCTCGGGGCAAATTAACGGAGCTCAAAACTTTGACGGTAGTAATGACTACATAACGTTATCGAGCAGTGTTTCGGGCAGTATTGATCAAATTACAGTCTCGGCATGGGTTTACTCAGATACCCTCGACGAAGCAAGCAGTTACCGGGGAATTGTTAGCGAAGTATTTTCAGGTGACGGTAATGTTGAATTCGAACTCTATCTGTCCGGTGCGAGTCACTACCTATCGGCTGGGTTCTACACAGGAACCTGGAAAACACTCTCTGATACGGTAACATTTCCTCAAAATCAGTGGGTTTACGTCTCTGCCACGTACGACGGCCACTACATCAAGCTGTATAAAAATTCGACGCTTGTGAATACTTCCACTGACCTAAACACAGCGTTACCAAACGGAGCCAACGGATGGAGAATAGGAAAACGCCATGATTCGGGAAACCCGGGTGATATGTGGGACGGCACTATTGATGAAGTCCGTATATCAAACACGCCCCGTTCCGCCTCTTGGGTTGGAGCAAGCTACAAATCAGGAGCCGATACCCTCAACACCTATGGAACCGAACAGGTATACACCCCTGAATTCAACGTCTCTAACCAAGTATCAGTTTCGGGATGGTACTACCCCACGACCCTTGACGCCACAACAAAATACCTAACCTACGGCAGTGGGACAACCAAGTCCATGTACATAAAAACAGACTCTGCAAACGCCGGAAAACTTCTCTACTCATCCAACGGAACCGACGAAGGCGCCTCGTCAACAACTCTTTCAACAAACAACTGGTATTACATCACACTCACGGGAAATTCCACTGAAACCAAACTCTATATAAACGGTAAGCTGGATTCTACTGTGACTAACACTACCGGCGTCTCAGACCTAAAATCTTTTTATGTGGGAAATAACAACAGCCTCTCCACAAATGGTTTCATAGGAAAAACAGACGAGGTCAAATTATATAATACCGTGTTAGCCGCTTCAGAAATTGCAGGAAGTTATGATTCACCGAAAAGTCCTGTCGCCTACTACACCTTCGACCAAAAGAGCACGACAGGAGTGTTTGACATTTCCACAAACAATAACTCGGGTACATGGGCCGGCTCAACGACAAGCCGCTATACGACAGGAAAGTTTGGCAGTGCCGGTGTCTTTGACGGTTCCACAGATTACGTATCAACGTCAGACACGCCCTTCGACATCACGACCGATTTCACACTCGAATCGTGGGTAAACCTCGGCACTGCAGGATCTGCCCCCTATAACATAGTAAGTAAACACGGCGTTGCGGCGTCCGGCGGATACGCCTTATTCGTGGACGCAAACGGAGCCGTAAACTGTCTTACTGACAACGGAACGACCGAAACCGTAAGCAAAACGGCCAATTCCGCCGTCACTTCGTCGTCAGGCTGGATCCATGTTGCCGCAGTAAGAGAAGGGACTTCGTGCAAAGTCTATATAAACACCGAAGACAGGACATCAACCGCAGGAACACATGCTACTCTGTCCGCAAATGCCTTAACTCTCAGACTGGGGTCGAATACTTCCGGGGCAGGCTTTTTTAAAGGTTCCATGGATGAAGTCAAAATATACGACTACGCGGTAACTCCAAAATCACTTTTAATTGACTATAACGCCGGTCACCCGATACCGGGGTCGCCTGTCGGAAGCGCAAAGGGCTGGTGGAAAATGGACGAGGGATATGATGCAACGGCCCATAACACAGGTTCTTCGGGTAGTGCGAACGACGGTACAATCACCGGAGCTGCGTGGTCCTTGGAAGGAAAGTATGACCGCGCTCTGGACTTTGACGGCACTTCAGATTATGTCACTGTAGCCACAGGCGAAATAATCGACCAAAACACAATAACAATTGAAGCCTGGATCTACCCCACAAGCGTGACCGGAGCCCATGATTTCACCATATTTGCCCAAAATGACAATGCGGCGGGATACTCAACCCACAACTTCGGAATTTCAGGTTCAACAGGAAAGCTTTTGTACGACAACGAACTTCCCGCAGGAGGTGCCCTAAACAGCAACACTGTCCTAACAGCTAGTCAGTGGCAACATGTCACCGTCGTGAGAGATACCAACACGGTAACTTTTTACTTAAACGGAGAATCTGACGGTGGCGGTACAGGAGAAGCCAGATCCAGCGCAGCTGCCATAGACAATACTTTGATCGGGGCAAGATATTATTCGGGCACCCCCCAACATCAATTCGCAGGAAAAATCGATGATGTCAAAGTTTACAACGTGGCTCTAACCGCCTCACAGGTTGCCCAGGCATACAACCGCGCCAAGGCAATGTCCTTCGGCGCTCTTTCCACTGACAGTTCCGGACGTCCGTTAAACACTGCCAAATCGGCGTTCTGTGTGCCGGGAGATGCTTCTACCTGCAACGCCCCCGTAGCCGATTATAATTTCGACGAAAAGCAGGGAAGTTCTATAAACGACGTTTCCGGCAACGGAAAGGTAGGCACTTTAGAGAACACCCCGGCATGGGCAAACGGCAATATCGGAGGAGCCGTTGAATTTAACGGCACAGACAATTACGCCACTATCTCGTCAGGAGAGCTCGTCGCCCAAGATGCTATCAGCGTCGAAGCATGGATATATCCCGGAAAAGTAACCGACGCCTCTAACGTCTTCACCATATTTGCCCAAAACGACACTGCCTCAGGAAACGCAACCCACTTATTCGGCATAGACAATACGAATGGAAAGTTATTCTACGACAACATTGCCCCTGCCGGTGGTGCTATAAACAGCGACACCGCCCTGGTAGCAAACACCTGGAACCACGTAGCTTTCACAAGAAACGGAACATCCGTGACTTTTTACTTAAACGGCAAAAGTGACGGAGCCGGTACGGGGGAAACCAGACAAAGCTCAGCCGACATAGACAATACTTTAATCGGAGCAAGGTACTATTCGGCTGCACCACAGCATAAATTTATTGGTAGAATCTCAGGTCTTACGGTATTCAATTACGCCAGAACCGCACCCCAGATTGCTTGGGATCACAACAAGGGCGGTCCGTCTTTGTGGTGGAAACTTGATGACTGCCAGGGACTCGTAGCACAGGATTCGAGCGGAAATAATTATGACGGAACCATATCCATCGGTGCTACGGGTACAAATACCACGGAAGGTTCCTGCTCCTCCGGCGTGGCCACCCAAGCCTGGAATAACGGAACGACGGGAAAGATAAACGGAAGCCTTCATGTTGACGGCACTAATGACTATATCAGCATCGGCACGGCTCCGTCGGCGTATTCGGTAAGTTTGTGGGTAAAACCTTCTTCTACGACTCAGTCGATCGTTGATCTGGATGGCGGAACACACACCATTTCTGTTTCGGCAGGAACAATCTCGGCAGGGGGCTTCTCCACCCCCACGATCTACGTGGACGGGTACCAGACAACCACCCTATCAAACACCAACTGGCACCAGATAACCGTCGTGACAAGTACACCCTTCAACACCGGCACCATCACCCTGGGAAAGATCGGAACCGCTTACTTTACAGGTCAGCTCGACGAATTCAAACTGTACTCTTACCCCCTGACCCCTACACAAGTGAGAAATAACTACGCGGAGGGCGTCGCGGTATTTAATTAACTCCGCCATTGACATCCCCCCGTTTTCTATCTAAACTACCCCTGTGACGAAGTCCGCAGACCGAAAAGTCTGCAGCTTCTACCATTTCACCCGCTTCGCGCGTGAAAAGTAGCCAAAGACAGCAAGGACCGAAAGGTTTAATAATCTTGCCGAGGTAAACCTTAATTCGTATATTTTGTGGTTTATAACTCACCGTCTTTTGGTGGGTTTCTTTTTTACGGCAGGGACCGGCAGGTACAAAAACCGCCCCTACCCAACAAAAAGAGATCCAAAGTACATCGTAGGAGGTGTATACCTAACAAAAATGGGAAAAGTTAAAAATCTTGAAACAGTAAAAAGCTTAAAGGAAAAAGTCACCAAAGCTAAATCTATTGTTTTTGCCGATTACCGCGGACTTTCCGCCGGTAATGCCAATGACCTTAGAGCGAAACTGAAAGCGGAAAATTCCGAAATGCTTGTAATAAAAAACACCCTTCTTAAAGTCGCCCTCGAAGAAGAAAATATCAAGACGGACGATATTAAAAAGGACCTGGAAGGCCCCACGATGGCTGTATTCTCGTTCGAAGATGCGATCTCGCCTATAAAGACTCTCTTCGAATTCGCCAGGAAACTGGAGCTTCCTAAGATCAAATCAGCCCTTATTGAAGGCATCTACGCCGACACAGCAAAGGTTGAAGAAATAAAAAATATTCCTTCAAAAGAAGTTTTACTCGCGCAGATAGTCGGAAGTATGAAATCACCTTTAAGCGGACTTGTGAACGTTTTGGGAGGCGTGCACAGAAAATTTGTGTATGCTCTCGATGCAATTGCTAAGAAAAAGGACAATTAACTAATTATTTTTTAACCCTTGAAAGGGGGTGCGGTTCAAATATGGCAGACGAAAAAGACATAAAGTTAAGCGGAGACGCAAAGAAAGTAATGGAGATGGTCGAAAAAATGACCGTCCTCGAACTTAACGATCTCGTAAAAGCTCTTGAAGAAAAATTCGGAGTTACAGCATCGGCACCTATGATGATGGGAGCAATGATGCCCGCAGCCGGTAACGGTGGTGAGGCGGCCGAGCCTGTAGAAGAGAAAACAGAGTTCGACGTAGTTTTGACAGAAGCCGGAGCGAACAAAATCTCAGTTATCAAATCGGTAAGAGAGATCAATCCCGCGCTCGGTCTTGTAGAAGCTAAAAGTCTCGTAGAATCAGCTCCTAAAGCAGTGCTCGAAGGAGCAAAGAAAGAAGCTGCAGAAGAAGCAAAGAAAAAGCTTGAAGCAGCGGGAGCTAAGGTAGAGTTGAAGTAACTTTCTTTATACTCGGACAAAAAAGAAAACGCCTCTTCGGGGGCGTTTTTTGTTGACTCAAAATTGTCCGCAAGGAAGTTTTACACCAGGCTCAAAGTTTCATTCTCGTAACATTCTTTGACATGAACTGACAACGTTTTGGCGGCATCTTCGGGAGCGGCTTTATCACTCACCCAAATTCCGGCACCAAGCTCAAGTCCTCCCATTACTTTTATGTGTGCTATAAAACCAACGTGCCAATGATACGGCTCATACCTTTGGTTGTGAATCCAAAAATTCCTGTCCGGCCTGTCGAACAGTACATCATACGCGTATAAAGCGGATTTCATAATACGCGCAAAGTCGTTAATCTCGACCTCGTCCATATATTCAAAATTCGGTCTGTGGTTTTTGGGTATGAGGATCATTTCGTAGCTCCACCTGCTTGCCTCCGGAACGAGAAGCGCAAAGTGCTTTGATTCGTAGACAAGATTTGTCTGCATCAGCCCATCTTTTACCGTGTCGCACCAGTAACAGCTGTTCTTCTCATTCACATACCTTAAAGCCTTATTCTTCTCCATCTCTATTATTCCCGGAAAGCCCGGAAGCGCGACAATCTGCGAATGGGGGTGCAGGATCGACGCCCCCGCCTTGCCTCCGCGGTTATTGAATATCATTACTTCTTTACCTTGGGAAGTGTAATAATTAGTGCGGTTTAAGAAAGCCCTGACGATTTTCACATTCTGCTCGTGGTTAAAATCAGGAATATCCTTGTCGTGGTCGGGACTGTGAACAACAATTTCGTGGCAATCTACCAAAGGAAATTTATTAGGAAAGACTCTGACATTCCACTCGTCGGAATCCTGATAAACGGCTTCGGGAGTTAAATTTTCGTTGCCTCTGCAGAAGAAACAAACCTGGGGTTTATCGTCTTTGGAAGATTCGGGTTTATTGCCCGCCGCCCCCGTCTGATCCACCCTCTTGGCCCGGTTGGTCGCCAGTATGGTTGGAGTACCTGTAAGTTCGTCAAAAATAAATTTAGACATGGGCAGTTTAGCTTAAAATTCTTTCGTACAACTTCTTGTATTCTACCGCACTTTGTTCCCAGCCGAAATCTTTTCTCATGGAAGCTGTGATCATTTTTTGCATCTTCTCCGTACCGTAAACACCCAGAGCCTCCTTCATGGAAATCAGCAGAGCCTGAGATGAGTATCTGTTGAAGACAAATCCGTTCTCTCCGTTCTTCACAGTGTCTTTCAGCCCACCCACGTCGTGCACGATCGGCAAAGTTCCGTACCACATGGCTATCATTTGTATCAGTCCGCATGGCTCATACCTAGACGGTACAACAAGAAAATCACTGCCGGCATACATTAGGTTAGCTAATTCAATGTCGAACATAATATTGCACGAAAATTTGTCGCTGATTGTCTTATCTTGGGAAAGTGTGGCCAATTTTTCCTCCCACCTTTTATCTCCGCTTCCCAGCAATAGAAATACTGCGTCGTTTTTTAATAACTCCGGAAGACTCTCGAATAGGATATCAAGACCTTTTTGAAACGCGTCTATCCTGCCAACAAATGAAAAAATAGGCGCATCTTTGTGTTTGGGTGAGATTTTTAGCCGTTCGAGCAAGGCTTTTTTCGCGTCCTTCTTTCCTTCTTCCACCGAGTTAATATCGTAACTGCGCGGATGCGCTGAATAATCTATTCCGTTTAGAATACCGCTCAGCCGTCCTTCCCTTGATTTTAAAATATCTTCAAAACTGCTTCCGAACTCTTTGGTCAATATCTCTTTTGCGTAAGACGGAGATACTGTGTTTATGTAGTCGCTCGAAGTAACCCCCTGCTGCATCATATTAAGATCGCCGTCGGCAAGATCCCAGTCAATTAAAGGGTGCTCTCCGGGAACAATGCCCGTGTCTTTTAGTAATGCAGGACTGCCTATGCCCTGATAGTTGAGATTATGTATAGTAAACAAAGTCCGGGGACGCTCGTTTCCCAACTCATCCTTCAGCATTGCCGTTACCAGCCCTGTGTGCCAGTCATTACAGTGAATTATGTCATAAGTGTTAAAGGAAGATTTGACATACTCCACAACGGCCCTATCGAAAAACGCGAACATCTCGGTCTCGGTCAAGTTATTTGCAAAAAAATTAGACTCCCCGACAAAATATTCTTCATTTTTTAGTAAATAAAGGTCAACGTTAGAATCCGGAAGCTTGGTCTTAAAAACTTCTACTACATTATTCTTATTTGCGAATGGAACGTGAAGATCGAAACTCTTATATAACTGCAAACCTTCAATTTTCGCCGAAGGAAAAAAAGGCACTATAACATCTACATTTACGGATATTTTTTCCAGCGCTTTGGGAAGGGCACCGATAACGTCCCCTAACCCGCCGATTTTAATAACCGGTGCTACTTCCGAGGCAGCAAGAAGTACTTTCATAAAGGTAATGTTAACAGAAAAAAGCCTTTCAACAACTAGGCTCCTTGTTCATGTTGCCACACAAGGTTGTTAAAATGACGTTTAAACAACTAGCCCCGTTGCTCAGGCTGTCCGCCACGGATTTTGTGATATTTCTCGGTATATTTATTGAGGATTTTTTCTACCTCCTCATTTCCTATCTCGAGTCTCAAAAGGTCTATCGCGTTAATCGTGTCATATATATCCAGTTTGTGCTCGAGTTTAAACAGCGCGTCCCTCCAAAGTACAGCCTTCTCGTATTCCTTATTTTTTACCGCCTTCTTCTCTTCTTCTTGAATAAGATGAATGAACGCTTCCCAGACCCCTTTTTGGTGTCCTCCTTTGTCATATGTCCTCTCTTTGAACGGTATCCTTGTAGCTTCATTTTGTTCTTTAGCCATCTGTCTAACTTTTCCGGTCCGTTGCCACTCAAAGGCGGTGGATACTATTAACTGGTAATATTTTTGGGCAGTACTTATGTCATTTTCTGAAATACCGGGAACACTTTTGACAATGTCGAGAAATCTAAACGCCCCCTGTTCTATCATCTCAAGGCTCCACCACGGTTTTGCAGATGCCCACCAAAAATGGTCACTGGACATAGCGATATCCATTTTGTTTTTCAACACATCGTAGTTTTCAGAACTTTCCGGAATTTTGTAAAACAAGTCGAGAACAAATTTGAAAAAATCCCATTGATACCCGTGTATGGGGTTGGACGTATCGAGCCATGACAAAAATTGCGACCCGCGCTCTATATCCTGGGGGCTACTGGCCCAAGTCGACTCACAAGGTGTGACCATTTCTACCTCCATGCCCTTGGAATAAACGCTCAAGAAGTCACTTATTGACATAGTTGAATACGGTTCTTGGGAATTTATTACTTCGCCGAGAAGACTTTCTAGCCCGGGCCTGTGATGCCCAAAAGTTTCGCCGTCCATGCCGCTTACCACGTAAGTACTGGACATCATATCTTTGATAGCCGGATCTAAAGTTGACTTACTTCTTACTACAGCACTCATGACCAAATTGCTTAAGCGTCTATTTCTGAAAAATACAGTCATGTTGCTGTCTTTTATGCGGTATAACTTGTCTCCTGTAGGAAAAATAGCATTCTTGTTGTACGCTATCTCATCAAGAATCAACCACTTATACCCGATCTCTTCAAGCATACCCGGTAGAAACTTTGCGTAAGCCATTTCAGGTGGAAAAAAACCTGCCTTTTTATAGGAACTTCCAAAATAAAACCGGAGAACCTCTTCGTTCTTCACTATCTGTCTATATACTTCAGCTTCCGGAACCAAAGGTATGAAGGCGTGGTACTTACAGGAACCGGTAAGTTCTATCTTTCCCTCCTCCAGCGAGTTTTTAATCATACCTAGCAATTCATGGTACCCGTTGTTATCCAGCAATTCTAATAAAGAACCTGAAATATTGATAGATTGATTGCCAAACCTTGAAGAATTTATCGTTTTAAACACCGGAAGATACGACTGAGAAACAACGGCTTCAAGAATATCTCTTTGTTGGTCTGCCGGCTGATAAAAGTGAAGGAAACTTAACCACTTCATCCTACGATTCTAGCATAGAAGAAACATTCTTTACCAACGAGAGTATCTTATCTTTCCCGCTGCAGTCGGGCATACTGTTGGCAATTTCGGTGGCATACACCAAAGATTTTTCAACCATTCCCCTATGAAACAGCAGAGGGTTTCCAAGGATAGCTTTTTTTGAAGACCACCAATACTTATCACTGTGTTCGAATTTCATTATCCAAAAAAGTATCTTTAAGTATTCTTTGGTTTCGTCGGACGTGTCTGTCATACTTTCATAAAACCACAGGGGCTGGGCGGTCGGATCGTGGTTGACTTCGGTATTCGGAACACTTGCCATACACTCTCCCAGGATCTTTTCTAAAGAACCGAGATTTTGCTGTATGTCATTTCCCGACCAGTAGGGGTAGGTGTTACCTGCGGTCATATCCTCATAACCGGCACCCCAGGTAGACTCTACTACCTCCTCAATATTTTTACTTTTCAGTTCGGAGAGTAAGTGACGGACAGTGACAAAGTTACCGCCTCTTTCTGTTACGGCGTTTATGATATCCTCCAGCATATCCAAACCGGCCGGATTATGGTGCCCGAAAGTCTCTCCGTCCAAAGCGATAACCTGCACGGCACCGCTCGCAAAAATGGTATCAACCAACTGAGTTGCGGAAGAACCTCTGTAGAAAGAAAGTATATCGCTGAGCCTCTTATTTCTCGGCACGATCTTTATCCCTAAATCTCCCTCAGTATAGTATACCGGCTCGTATCCAATATATGACAAATTAGGAATCGACGTTTGGTCTACCAGGATCCAATCGTAACCAAATTCATTTACCAAAGACACGACCCCGGTGTTCACCGCACACTCGGGAGCGAAAAAGCCTCCGATATTTTTGGTCATTACCGCAGCTTCTCCTTCGAAACCCGTTCTGCTGCCGAAATAATATCCCAGCGCGTATTCGTTTAAGACGATCTGTTTTTCGGCCGAAGCTACAGAAAGTTTTGTAAGTAACGGGTGATATGCAGCAGTACCGGTTAACTCAACACGTTCGGACGCGTAAAGATTTTTTATGTCGGTTATCCAATCCCCATAACCGTACTTATCCGCCTGTTCCAACAAACTCAATGGAATATTCAATGCTAATGAGAAATTCTTTTTCGTTTTGATAAGTTTTATAAGAGGCTGGTAGCATTGGGAAAATATCTTGCGGAACACCGCTTCTTCCTGTGTAGGTGGTTGGTATAGGTGTAAAACCAGGGCTATCTTCACCCGCGTATTATGAGATAGAAGCGGGGTGTTTGTCAAAGATTTCTTTTGGAGTTGTCACAAAGCTAATAAGTATAAGGAAAGTTTTGGCGACAGAAAAAATTAAAGGGTACGATCCGGGAGGGACGGCTTCTTATACTCCTGCCCACAGCATAAGAAACGTTAATGTCCCCCTCGGGTCGCACCCGTTAATGGCGAAATATTATCAAAAAGTTATAGGCTTGTCAAACCTTCCAAAGCTGAGAACGATCTGTGCGGGTTTTCATGAAAATTCTTAGTTGTTTCATAGAGTTTTGAGTATTCCCTCGCGCTAAACTCCCAACTGAAGTCGGCCTTCATCGCATTTACCTGAAGATCACGCCACAACTTGGTGTTTTTATGCAACTCTATAGCCCTAATGATTTTACCGAATAAAGAAAATTCGTCGAACTCGTTAAATAAAAAACCCGTGCCGGTTTGTTTAATTGTGTCAAAATTTTCGACAGTGTCTGCCAAACCGCCCACGTTTCTGACAATCGGGATGGCGCCGTATCTCATCGCCTCAATCTGGACAATACCACAGGGCTCAAAACGGGATGGGTATAATATGCAATCCGCCCCTCCGAACACCAGCCTAGGTAATGTGAAATTAGCGTAAGGGTGTATGCCAACCTGTGTCGGAAACTCATCTTTCAGGTTATTAAGACGCTCTGTCAGAGACCAATCTCCTGCGCCAATCTCCACAAATTGTACGTCATACTCTTTCAGGACATGATGCATAACTGTAGTTAATAGGTCGACACCTTTCATGAAATCAAGGCGGCCAACAAAAGCGAGCACCATTTTTTCGGAATCAACGGGAAGATCGAATTCCTTCTGAAGAGCTTTCTTATTCTCAGCCCTATGTTCAATACTGCCGGCGTCAAAATTTTTGGGTAAAAGCTTGTCTGTAGCCGGATCAAATTCGTCATAATCAATACCGTTTACGATACCGAATAGTTTACCTTTAAGTTCTGAAAGCAGTTTATCAAGACCCTCGCCGAATTCAGGGGTTAATATTTCCTTGGAATATGTTTTGGACACCGTATTAACCGCGTCAGCAAAAATTATTCCCCGTCTCATGTAGTTCAGGGTATTCACCCTATCTGAAAATATCGAGCCTATGACAGATTTGCCATCATCAAAGTTCATTTCGGAAACATGCCTGTGGTCGAAAATGCCCTGGTATGCCAAATTATGTATGGTCAGTAAAGATGATATGTTTTTAAGAACCGGGTCGTTCCTGTAGACTGTTTTTAAATAAAACGGGATAGACGCCGCATGCCAATCGTTGCAATGTATGACATCGGGAACGAACCCTCCACGCCTAACGAACTCCAGAGCACCTCTGGACAACAATAAAAAACGGGTGGGGTCGTCGGAATATCCGTACACGTTGGCTCTTTTTTCAAAATATTCCTGATTTTCCAGAAAAAATACCTTCACGCCGGAACCGTTTTCATAGTATTTCACGTTACACACAAGCTCGGGGTTTGCTGCATCGTCGGTTGGAACAGCTAATCCTTCCATAGCCATTTTCATGGGATACTTCTGTTCGTCTATCAGACCGAACTTTGGTATAAATACTGCCACTTCGTAACCGAGCCCGGTCAATGCTCCGGATAGATGTCCTATAACAGACCCCGCACCTCCTACCGAAACGTAAGGCTGGGCTTCGGTCGCCACCAACAATATCTTGTGAACTTTCGGAGATTTTTTACCGGCCATATTTCCTAATGATACACGCACACCTCGCTTTGGGCAAATATCCCGCCCAAGGGTGCGCGTGCGCCGTTGTATATTAAAATTCGCCTACCCTGCCCCGCAGACTTTAAAGTATAGACTCAGCTTCCTCTATAAGATCGGCGTCGCCGTGTTTCCTGATATCAGCCAACAGTCTACCCTTATCTGCGACGAACAACCCGTGGAGCTCTTCACTAGAAGCATAAAGGTCTTTGTCATCATTGGTCATGATACAAAGTTGGGCGTTATTTTCGTCGGAAGGCGTAAGCATCAGGATTCTCTCAAAGAAGTCTTTGTCCTTTGGTCGGACGTACACATGAAGTAGGGAGAAAGGTTTTATGGCTTTAAATAGGGACAGCCCCGCATTCATCGTAAACGCATAATCAAGTCCGGAATTTCTCGAGGATTTATCTATATTCTGAGCTATATCCTTAAGTCCGCCAAGCCTGCTTCTATAAAAGAACAGTTGACCTTTAGGAGCTGCCGGTTCCTGTTCGGTTATACTGGCAAACGTTTCCTTTTCTTCCACTACAGGAGCTTTGGAGGAGGATTCGATTCTTTTTGCATTTTCTTCATCGAATTTTTTTGCGGCTTCTCTAAATTTAGCTAACCAATCTATCGGTTCTTCTTCTACCGGAACTTCTTTTTCTTTTGCCGCGGGTTCCTCAACTTTTACTTTCTCCGCAGGCTCAGGTTCTACAGGGGTCTCTTCAACAACCTCGATAGGTTCCTCAACCTTTTCCTTCTTCCTTGCTTCCTTTATTTCGGGTTTTATGGTTTCCTTAGGCAATGGTTGTCCTGCTTTTTCCTCTGCACCACCAGGGTATAAAAAATCCAGAATATTTTTCTTTGTAAATCTATGACGACCTGTTGCAGTCTTTACCTCAGCCTGCAATTTGTCCTCTTCAATGTATCTATAAACGGAACGGAGACTAACACCTAAAATATCGGCCACTTCAGTAGACGTATAAAGTTTATCTTCAAGATTTATCATAATTAAATGTAAACACTTGTTGTATAAGGTGTCAACAGATGAATGTTGTAGCAATAGTGATTCCTATTTGTACAAAATGATGGGAAATTTATTTGAGAGAGCTCAAAAATACCTTGATTGGAAACAAAGGAAAAGCTGTGACAATACGAGATAAGCGCCACGGTTGAGTACATAAACGGAACAACCACTCGAGGTTAAACTGTGTAATCTTGTCACCTGGTTTCTTACTAACACCTGACAAATAGTCGAAAGTTCCGCCAACTCCGATACCAATCCGGCACGGAATTTTACCTAAATTTCTTCGAACCCAAGCTTCTTGCTTCTTATGACCATAGGCAACTAAAATGAAGTCCAATACTTCATCGCCTGTCCTACTCATACATTCCTTTATGTACTCGAGAGTACGTTCGTCATCTTCCTCTTTGAAAGAAAATGTTGAGGATGCGCCGACGATATTAATTCCCGGGTAATCTCTTCTTATTTTTTCTGCGGTCTGAATCGCAATATCTCTTGGTTTGGAATCTGAGGGTTTTCCCTTCCAATCTCTCACCATACCGCCCAATAAAAACACCGAGTACCCTTTATCGGCCGAGAGCTTAAATATTTCCTCGCTCAAACGTACCCCCGTAACTTTGGGAGCAAACTTCATAGATTTACTAAATGATCCTGCGGCAGTTTCTAAACCTGCACCTAGACCTGCCAAAAACCTAACTGCCCGATTCTTCCCGACCTCCGACATCTTTCTTAAATAATAGTCTGCCATTACAACTCCCGCCCCGTCAGGCAATGACATGTCGGCACCGTTTATCATATCTCTAAACTCAGGATCGTTCTGGGCCGACATAATGAACTCAGGGTTGGTGGTACAAATATAGTGGGGTCCGTCCTGCAACAGAACGGTTTCTATTTTTTCCATAACACCCGCAACGTCGCAACCCATATCCACATTCACGCCCAGAATATTTACCCGTCGTCCGCATGTCATATAGGAGTAATTATACATGGACGGTGGCCGGGCCAAAAATCCCATCCCAAAACGCCCGCCATTAGGGATAACCGTCTTTCCCGAAAAAATTAAAACTTTATCTCCGTTTTCTGGTAAAATGGGCATTATGAGTGCCGAAAAGAAGAAAAAGATAAGCATTTTAGAAAAAATATTAACTATAGCTGTAATATTGGGCATAACATCCGCCCTTTACCTCTATACATCCGGTTACAGACTGGATAAGGGAAAAGGCTCTACCATAGACCTTGCAAAAACAGGTATGGTCAGTGCAAAATCCCTTCCTGACGGAGCCAGTGTCTATCTCGACGGAAAGCTTATGACAGCTACAAACGATACCCTGTCAGGCATAACCCCCGGCAAACATAAAATAAAGATAGAGAAAAAAGGGTTTGTGCCCTGGAACAAAGAAATAGAGATATACGAAGAACTGGTAACGGATATCACAGCCGTACTTGTATCACAAAGTCCCAGACTTGAACCTTTAACTAATACCGGAGCAAAATACCCCAGCATTTCTCCTTCTCAAAATAAAATAGCTTACTTTTCGGAAGACGGTGAAAAACCCGGCGTTTGGGTTACCTCATTAAATGGAGCCGGGATAGGTCTTTTCAGAAACACTTCCGTTATGGCAGTGCAGGACACGAAGTTCGTAAAATACTCTCAGGGAAAAAGCATAGAATGGTCGCCCGATGAAACTCAATTACTGTTACAGGCATCAAACGATACATACTACCTGGTAGATCTGGCATCCAACACAGCTTCAACCGCCCCCGCCCCTGACAAAGTAAGACTGGGTTGGCAGGAACTTTTGTTAGAAAAGAGGAAAGTACTGGTCGAAAAGCTTGAAGTACCCGAGAACATTAAGCAACTCGCCCTTTCCTCAAGGGCTTTTTGGGCACCCGACGATAAAAAATTCCTGTACACAGTTCAGAACGGCGATACCCTCGAGTACAGAACCTATAACTTCGAGCGTCCCATCCCTATAGGCGAAAAGATAGAGAACACGGCCTTCACAACGAACCTAAACGACGCTCAACCTAAAGTATCCTGGTACTCCGACAGCTTCCATCTGATCCTTGTCGAAGGAAATATTGAACAGGATAAAAGAGGGGTA
>MEWF01000002.1:0-1098 GCA_001773255.1 candidate division WWE3 bacterium RIFOXYC2_FULL_42_13 | reverse complement strand
AACTCGGTGTTTGCAGTTCCCTCAGGAGATAAAATAATAGTACTGACGTCTTTCAAATCTGGGGAACAGACAGATCTTTACACTGTAGGAATAAGATAAATTTAACGCGGACCCGGAATAACATCTTTCAACACAGCCGTTACCACATACCTATTAATTGTTGTACCGGGAGGATCGCATGTTTGTAAAGTAAGCACCGATTCGATAACGGGCCTCAACAAAGGCTGAGTGTTCCAACCTTTAACAACTTCCTTGTTCGTGACCTCGTAAATATAGTCGTCGCCTTTATAAAATACATGGACCTCATCCCCATAGTTTAACTTTCTCAAAAGGTTAAACACCGAAGCGTAGCCTCCGAGATCAAAAAAATTCAGGGAAGCATGCGCAAAAAGATACACGTTGCCCGGATCTTTGGAAGGATACTGGGACGTCGACGCGTGAGCTATTCCGTGCTTTAGTGCCTCCCTATAAGCCTTTTCGTCTGCCACCGACACATCGGCAATTATCGGGGCATTCACTCCTATCCTTTCAATGACGAGTGAAAATTCCGTATCGACCGGAGTTATGCTGATGGGGTTTCTTGACAAAAGCCTCGCGAAAACACTGTCCTTCTCCCCTCCTTCCGCGTTGATCTTATATTCCTGGTTACGTAATTCCTTTATATAGAACCATATCTCGTCCTTTATTAACGGCCCGAATGAAAAAAGCAGGAATAGAATACCGAGAAATATCAAAACACTTGAGAGTTTAATTGGCTTGGTGTGCCTGTTATTTAACATATCCTTCGTACCATTGTACAATAACCCAATGAAAGTATTAAAAATAGGGGCAATCTGGTGTTCCGGATGCCTTGTGATGAAACCTATTTGGAAAAAGATAGAAAGTGAACATCCCTGGCTAAAGACCGAGTATTACGATTTTGACGACAGCCCGGACATCGCAAAAAAGTTCGGGCTTGGAGCGGGGATCTTACCGACCTTTATATTTTTGGATTCAAATGACACCGAAATTGCCAGAGTGAGCGGCGAGGTGGGAGAAAAAGATCTATTGAAAATTATCGAACGGCACAAGGATCAATGAAGCATGCGTAAGGTGGCA
>MEWF01000001.1:47604-48686 GCA_001773255.1 candidate division WWE3 bacterium RIFOXYC2_FULL_42_13 | reverse complement strand
ACATCGAGCCCCAGGGAGGTGTGTTCCACGTTTTAAACTATGTACTGTCATTTTTACCTATAAAGCTTTTAATCAAGCGTTATAGTCTGTTTTATTATCTTTACCTCGTTGTATTTAGTTTACCGTTACTGCTATTCAGCATTGTTTGCTATTATTTAGATTATCTGGATAAGGCTAAAACTTTGACTATTAACTATGAGTGTATTTATAAAAAAAATTAACAGTTTATATAATCTTTACGCATTCAGTGTAGGTAGACTTCGCGCTCTTTTTTGGAGCATGTTCGTAAGGAGGATGGGTAAAAATGTGTATTTTCTTAAAGGTGTTGAGCTGGGGAGTCCTTACGGAATTGAAATCGGAGATAATGTATCTATAAACTACGGCACACACATGGGTGGTACAGGTGGTCTAAAAATAGGTAACTATGTAAACATAGGACCGAATTGTCAGATTCTTACAGCTCAGCATCGTTTCGATAGGATGGACAAACCTATGGCTCTACAGGGCGTTGCGGTGGGAGAAATTATTATCGAAGATGATGTGTGGTTAGGTGCGAATGTAGTGGTATTATCCGGTGTTAAGATAGGACGAGGTGCCATTATCGGTGCTAACGCAGTCGTAACAAAAGATGTTCCAGCATTCGCGATTTTTGGTGGGGTTCCAGCTAAGTTGATTAGGTTTCGATTTGCTGATGATGATTTGAAACATGCGGGGAGTATTAATTTTTTAAACTCGGAGCTACCGCTCGAAAAATGAATATTAACGTCTATTCTGTTCGGGCAGCCCTCAAAAAATACTACCCCTTTATCAGTTACTTGGTTGTTTCTTCTTTCTCGTTGTTTTGGTTTAAAGGGAGAGATTTTATAAATGGTGGGGATTTCGGGTGGCCTGTAAATTTTGAAGTATTCTTTAAACTCACCACATCTGTTTGGGATTGGTCGGTCGCTCCAGGGTATAACGCTGCGCGCCAAGTTGCGTCAGTTTTTCCATACGCTACCTACGGGTATATTGCTCAGTTGTTGGGGATTAGCTCTAGTATTTTTGAACGAACTGTATTTTTCTTTTCATTTTTTATGTCCGGG
>MEWF01000001.1:22676-47581 GCA_001773255.1 candidate division WWE3 bacterium RIFOXYC2_FULL_42_13 | reverse complement strand
TAAATACAGCAAATCCAGACTTTCTTGCTTTATAGCGGGGTTAATGTATATGCTTAGCCCTTACGCTTCCATAGTTGTGTGGAACCCGTCTTATGGAATGATTTTTCCCTTTTATTCCTTCTTACCGATTTCTATGTACTGGTTAAGCAATTACGCTGAGGACACACACGTGATAAGTAAGTCCCTGTTTAAAGCATTAATCCTAACATCATTGTCTTTCTTGGGATTTAGTTATAGTAATCCAGTATTTTTTATACTGTTTGTGGGTTTTTCTTTTTTTACCGTTTTGTCATTCGCTTCCAACGTTTATCTTTTCATTAAGAAGTATTGTTTATTTACTATTTTTTATATTTTAATTAACTTCTTTTGGATATTTCCCGTTGTTCTATCGTTTGAAACTCAATTTACCGGTGCACAAAATGAAACTGCCGATTTGATAACTGACTCTAAAACAAGGATTTTAAATAGTGTTTCACTCATCGACGGTTTCAAGGAAATGGGTCTGTGGGCATTTCGTGCTGGGGATGCAGGGGGTAGTTATTACACATTCAGAGATGTGCTAGAGAACCCTTTATACACTGTATTAGCTTTATGTTTTGTTACTGCTGCTGTGCTTGCATTCGACCACAAGAACAGACGTTTCTTTTTAGTATATGTTTTGTTACTGGCGGGTGTTTTTTTAAACTCAGGTTTACTACTTCCATTTCCGATAAAGAACTTGGCAGGATACTTTTATGAATTGCCATTCTTGGGGAGAGCGCTAAGGAGTGTATTCTTAAAAACCGGTATTATAAATACCTTTTCAATGTCGCTTCTCGTGGTGTTTTTACTAGACAAGGTGCGAGCTATTAAAATAAGAATGCTTTTGTATACGTTGCTAACGACCATTATATTGTTTAGGGGTTACCCTTTCATTTCAGGACAGGTAATTAGACCTGGAGAAAAAAATCTCCCGTCTTACGCTTTTAGTGTGCCTAACGATTACTATGTGATGGGGGATTATCTAGATGAGCATGTGAAAAATAGTTACATACTAAGCTTACCTCTTCCAAAAAGCTATAACTATGTATTTCGTTGGCGGGATGACGGTTACATAGGCGGCGACTTTTTTAGATCCATGTCTGTTGTTAAAAATTACTATGTCAATATGGCAAATCCTGTAATGAGAGAGTTTGCGCTTAACTACAATTTTTCTGCTTTAGATAGGTTAGGCGTGGAACATGTACTACTTCGCAAAGATGCCTCCTTATACTTTGAAGATCGTTATCTCACTAGCGATTTTAGTAAACTCATTAATATGCTTAAACAGCAGAAAAACATTGTCGAAGAGTACTCTACAGAGAATCTTACTCTTTATAAGATTGTGCGATCCGCTCCCACCTCTTTGTTTAGTGTTTCTTCTGATTTGGCGTACACAGAAAGTTATTCCGACGAAATTCCTATCTACTCTAGGATACCAGGGTCAGCAACTACATCAGACGAGTTAGCGGATACACGTAGTATTTTTGTCGGACCTGAGATTATTGATCGAACTAGAATCGATTATGAAGAATGGAATAAAGGTTGGGCGTGGCCACAAACAAAGGTATCTCCCTCGACCCCCCTTTATTACGTATATAGAATGAAAGAATTTCTTGAGGGGCTTTTTTTACAAAAAGATCAAGATAAAATAGATTATTATTTATGGACAGCTTCTAAGAGAGCCTCCGAGCTTAATAGGTATGCTGTTTATGGGAAGATATTTCCTAGGGTTGAACGTGACGCCGTTAATTCTATAAATAAATTGGAGACTCGTCTTGCTAGATATAAAAATTCGTCTATTTCGTGGCAGGAATATGCCAGTGTTACAAATAAGGTTTTGAGATATGTCCAAAGAGCCAGTAACTTGTTACCCACTGAGTCAACTACTAGAGAGTTGTTTGAAAATTTTAGGACGAGACTTTTTGAAAGCAGCGGACATTATTGTTCTGGCTTTTGTTATGTTTTTAGGGTACCCAAACCAGGCTATTATAGTTTGGAGAATTTAAATTTGGAGGACGGGAAGTTTAAATCCAAAATATTGAAGGAAAATTTTAGTGACGCTGTAAGTATTGACGATGTTAGTCGTGTTTTTTTAGAAAAAGATAACTTGCTAATTGTGTCCCTTACAGAAGATACTTTGAAGAAAAAGATGATGTCTTTTTCCGATGCCCCAAATGTGGACGACACGAATATATACACATCTAGCCTTTTTCCGTACCTTGTTACAACTGAGGACGAGCTTCCGTTTTCAGTAGAACCAAAGCTAGTAACTAAGTATTTTGAAATAACAGATACGGAAGATATATATAACGTGATAGTGGAGTTCCAAGAAACCGGAGCACTTCTAGCTCTTGATGTTATGGAGTTGGGAGATTATTACCGCAAGGGCGATAGCTCTGCAACCATCGATGATATATTAAAAAATAAACGTAATAGAGGGATTGGGAGAGTGACTCACGAGGAAAACATATCTAATCACAGCATTAAATTAGGTGATTCGTTGAGCTATGTAAAACAATTCAAAGTGTCTTCAGATACAAAAGGCATATATGTCAAGCTTTATATCTATTCTTTACCCGATGAGTCAAATTACACAAAAATTGATAACCTTTCTTTACTTAGCAGAAAAGTACTGACACCGTACCTTAACTCTGTGGATTCAAATTTTGAACCCAAAGTCGTAAATGTAACATATGAAACTATCACTCCAACACAATATCTTATAGATGTTCCTCGTGATCAGTTATACCTTGTTTTCAACGCAGGTTTTGACCCCGGATGGCAAATTAAATACAAAGACGCTTATCTATCAAAGTTCAAAGCAGATGGGTACAAGAACGGATTCCGTTTACCTGATAATTTTCAAGGCGGTCGACTTGAGTTACGTTACTTACCTGAAGAAGGACGGGTTCTAGGTTTTTACATCAGTGTTTTTTCTGGTGTCCTCGTGTTTTTGGGACTAACATTAACAACTTTCTATAAGGAGAAAAAATGATAATTTTAGGGGGTGTTGAAGATAACCTGGCTTTGCTGGTTTGGGCTAGGGTGAGCGAGCCGTTTTTTAGGATTACTTCGACAGGAGCTTTGGATCAGAGCGCTATTTACCGAGACATGTTTTTTTCTTATACTCATCCCTGGTTGAACAACCAAGCATTGTTTGCGTTTTTAAGTTCTATTCTGCCGACGATTTTTGGTATTTGGGGATACTATGTTTTTTTAGGTCTGACATTTTTTCTTAATTTTGTTGTTTCGTACAGATTTTTTAAACAATATAATTACGCGTCTTACTACGCATTAATATTTTCATTATCTTCTTACATATGGCTACATTTTGGTAATCATTTAGATTTGATGCAGATTTGGTTGATTCCCTGGGTATTTTCTTCCATGAGAAATGACCTAACTTATAAGAGCTTTAGTGGTTTGCTTTCAATCTCAACGAAAATATTAGTTGCGGTACTGATTAGCAACTATTTGGGTTTTATGATAATCACGGCTTATACTTTGTACGCGCTATATGTTCTTCTCCAGAAAAAAATTGGACTAAAAAGATTGTTGCTGGTGGTATTTATGCCAACAGTATTTGTAACCGCAGTGTTGTTACCATACATAAAAATTAATTATTTGTCTAAAAGTGACACGCCTGTTGACTTTACCAAACCACTAGTTTTACGACGGCCAGTTGAAGACTTCGAAACCTTTAGTTCACGCCCTTGGTATTTTTTTATACCGCATCACAATAACCCAATCTATGGAGATTTTTCTCAAAAGTTAGTTGATAAAATAGAAGCGACGGGCTATTTTCTTGCTGATGATTATTTTGCTGCAGAACATGGGGCTGCATTTTATGGTTACCTATTAACGAGTCTTTTTGTTTTTTATTTATTAATTGTAATATTAAAATTTCCCGCATATTACAGACGTAAAGTAGCTTTGTACCTTGTGGCGATGTTTCTTATATTTCTGATATCTCTTCCACCGTTTTTTACCATAAACGAATATACTGTATACACTCCAGGATATCTTGTTTATAAATTATTTCCGATGTTTCGCGTGACCTCCAGATTCTCAATCATGCTTTTGTTTCTTATGTTATCGGTTTGTGCTGAGATCACATCATTTTTATATGGACACCACAAGAAATTTTTCAAAATATTTATGCCTATTTTGCTTGTTGTAAGCTTATTAGAAACTTTTGTTCCACCCAAAATTCAGAAGTTTAACGTTCCACCGGAACCTATAGCCTACATGTCAAGTAAGGTACCCATGTCTATTAACTTCATTGTGTACCCTTACTCAAGGGCAAGTGAGACATTTTTCTGGCTTCCGACGCACAGACAGCATCAATATAATGTTCGTGGGTATCGTTTTGAAGATATTTCCTCCGAGGATCTGACGAAGAACATTTTGAGTGAAGATGTGTTGAATAAGGCAAGGGAAAAGGGTGTTGAATACTTATTGGTTTACGATTCTGACAAAAACAGAAAGTATTTTGATCGATGGCCATTCCAACCGGTAGAGACTTTTTCTAGCTCTATTTTGTATATAATAGACAACGGAGGTCTCTTATCGGAGTAGGTCATTTCATATTTTAATTTCCAGAACAATAAAACTGTTATACAACCAACTAAAGTTTGAAGGCACCTTCTAATATTTTTCCCGACATACTTTTTGATACTATTTTGCAATCTTCCCCCGCAGTATTTTCAGACCTTTTTCTCGCCGTTAGAACAAGCTGAGTAGCATTTTGTGATGCTTCCATTGGGTACTCTATCCCATTTTCTGGAAAATGCCACGTATCCCCGTTGCAGGTTAAAAAAACATCGACATCCGGGAGTAACGTACTTCGAGCTATCTTTATTATGTGATATCCGTCTTTCGTTTGGACAGTAGCTGATGAGTAATTATTGGTATGTTTGTTATCATTTGTTTGGCTGCGTTTATATATCCACATTCTGTCAAAAGTTTGGGCAACTTCGTAATTGGTAAGGATGTCGTTTAAAAATTCGAGTTGTGCGATTTCCTTATCGGATACAGAGTCATAAGCGGAAATAACCACCCATTCTATTTGTGATTTCCTGGTCAGATCCTTCAAAAGAAGTTGCTTTTCCTCCTCGCCTTTTATTGTGGAGTAAATCCCCAGAGAAGACACCTTACTATAATCTATGTATAGGAACTTGAAAGGGTAATTAAAAACGGGCGTGACTTGAGAATATGTGTAAATGTTTGGACCATAATCGTACACGAAAACACCCTCCGCATTATTTTCTTGTAAGTATTCCGCTGTCTTTAGAACAGCATTGTCGTAGGGTGTTACGTAAGTGTTTACGTTTTTGGATAAAAGGACTAATTGATCGAAAATTGTTTTTTCTTGTGCAAAGAATAAAAAAAATATCAGGAGTATTGGAAAGTGAAGATCGCGTTTATCAGTAATCTTAAAAAGAAAGGAATAAGTTGAAATAACTAAAGCGGGTAATAGGACAATAAAATAATGTGGAAAAAAGTTTCCTCCGGGTATAACGGAAACTAAAGACGATAGAAACCACATCACTACGAAAATGTGCAAATATCTTTCACGGGACTTCAAACTCTTATAAAAGTACAAAGAAACAACATTCAATGACGAAAAAATCCAAAATAAATACGTTTGTTTAACAATGGGAACATAATATCTGAGAAAGAACTCATAATTAAAAAATGTAAGGTGTGATTGTATTCTATCGAGTAGAAAATTGTTTAAGAAAGCACCTTGGTTTCCGATAATCTGCATGTAAATAAGAAAAATAGATAAAGGTGCGAGAAAACTTAAAAACATAGTAAAATAAATTTTCGCAATACAAAAGATCCTACGGTTGAATTGAATGTCTTTGATCAATAACTTCTCGATAGTTACTAAACCTATAAAAGGTAACACCAACAATGCCGTGTTTTGTTTAATTAGAAAACTTATACCTATAAAAAGACTGCTCAAATTATATTTATTTTTCAAGAATACGAGTATTGCCAGCAATATTGGCAACAGAATAAAATTGTCAGCGTTTGAATACTGTCCTTCAAACACGGAGCTCGTGTAAAGCAAAATAAAACTTACGGTAATT
Source organism: candidate division WWE3 bacterium RIFOXYC2_FULL_42_13 (assembly GCA_001773255.1). Lineage (GTDB taxonomy): Bacteria > Patescibacteriota > WWE3 > UBA101185 > UBA10185 > UBA8498. The sequence goes on along the minus strand of MEWF01000001.1, from coordinate 41,462 downwards.
AGAATATTACAAACAGGACCCTTTTTATAGAAAATCATTTTCGACAACCTGTAAAACACTAAAATAGTAATATATTGATAAATTAGCGTATATATTTTCAAAACGAAAACATTTGTATAATTAGATTTTGTTAAAAGACTAAGTAGGTATATTACATAGATAAGAGGCCCTTTATCATCAAACCAACCTTCGGAGTAAAATTTTTCCCCAGTTTTTAAAAGCCACGCATAATAAAAATAAACATTTTCGTCAAATATTAATGGCTTGAAGAACATGGGGACAAGTAAGATGATTGTAATAATAGAGAGTATAAAATAAGGAAGCAGTCGTGTAGGTGTGCTTTTCATTTGATATGGATACTTTCATTAACATGATACACTAAAACGATGAACCGTTTCGCGCGGAATTATATGCACAACGTAACTGTTTGGAGATTGTGACTAACAAACCAACGAAGCACTAATTCCTAGGACCAAGCCACCCTCCACAGCCCTTTCCATATCTAGTATAATGGGAAAACCAAATAACTGAGAGAGATCCTCTATGTTAATTCTTTTGCAATTAACTGCCTCGGAAGGAATAGATAATGAATTCGGAAGAAATTAGTCGCAGTTTATATTCTAAATCGAAGAAATCAGGACTCTCAAAACCTGAAAAATTTAGAATAAGAGCAGTCCTAAACCTTATAGGAGAAGGTAAAAAGGTCCTAGACCTGGGATCTTACAACGGTGTCATTACAACGGAAATAAGCGAGCGCGGTAACGAAGTTTGGGCCTTTGACGCATCGGACTCTTTTGAAAACAAGTACCGACAAATTGGCATACCTTTTACGCGCGGCGATGTGGAAAAACCCCTACCCTACGAAAGCTCTTTTTTTGACGTGGTGTTTACCGGCGAAGTGATCGAACATCTTGTGGACACCGACATTTTTTTGGATGAAATAAAGAGGGTACTAAAGAGGGAAGGTCGTGCGATCATCACAACACCTAATGCTGCTTCATTTCCGCGGAGGCTCCTTCTTTTATTAGGAATGAATCCGTTTTTCGAGGCTTCTCCAAAGTTCGGGGGTGAAGAAACTGCAGGCCATTTGAGGTATTTTACTTACGGTCTGATTAAAGATTTTTTGTACTCGCATGGGTTTGAGATAGAAAAACGTACATCGGATGTTGTTAACTTTTCTTCAAATGTGTCTTCCCGAATTTTAGCTAAGATTTTTCCTGCCTTAGGAAGATCCATAATTGTGAGAGCGAAAATTCGAAAATGAATATAATATTTAAGCAACATGTCTAGTCAAATGACAGCACAGGTTAATAGCTCTCGTGCCGTAAAGGTAAATCTGGGGTGCGGACCTAGCGGTATTGACGGCTGGATAAATTATGATTGGGGAATACTTCCTCTATTATCGAAGTTACCAGTTCTACAAAAAGTTGTGTTCGGAGCTAAGCTCATTCCTTCTTTTTATTTCTTAAAGTGGCCCAAGTTGAGGCTTGTCAACATTAAACATAAATTGCCCCTTAAAGATAATTCCGTTGATTACATCTATTTCTCGCATGTACTGGAGCATTTCGAACCATGGGAAGCTTTGTCCGTACTAAAAGAATGCAAACGCGTGATGAAAAGGGGTGGCGTTTTAAGAATTGTAACGCCGGATATTCGTAAAATGGTCAATATCTATCTTAATTCCGGTGGCAATACTCGCGCTGCGAAGATTTTGTGCAATATGTGGTGGGGGTTCGACAAAGACAAACAACCCGCAAATTTTCTAGGCAAGATATCGAGAAGCTTTACCAGGGAGCATCTTTGGAATTATGACGAAGAAGAGATGGAAGCTCTTATCAGGTCAGCTGGATTTGAACACTTGACATGGGTTTCGATCGGCACGGGAGAAGTACCCGATATAGATAAGTTGGACTCTTTGAGCATGGAAAATACGAGTCTGTATGTGGAGGTAAAAAAAATATGACAAACGTTTTATTGATAACACCGTTCTTTCTCCCCAACATTGGCGGCGCTGAAACATATGCTTTTGAACTTGTTGAATACCTAAGAACGCACAGCTGTTTAGTAAATGTACTTACTTACCAGCCTATAACAACACCTAAAGTTAGGGGAGAAAAAATTGAAGTGAGGGATAATCTGGTTATACATCGGTTCAAGTGGGTGGGTTTCAACTTATTTGGAAAATTGGAAAAATATCCCTTTATTGTTTTTCTTTATCTTACTCCCTACCTTTTTATTAGAAGTTTTTGGTGGATGTTATTTAATTCAAAAAAAGTGGATGTGATAGACGGCCAGGGTTTCAACAGTGCATGTATCGCGGCAGTTTTGAAAAAAATTTTCAAAAAGAAAGCAGTGGTCAGCGTAATGAGTTTGTACGATTTCAAATCCGGAAGCATTTTAGCAAGATTGGTCGGGGTGGTAGCCTCTCAGATGGACCACATCATAGTAGAAAGTGATAAGAGTAAAGAGGAAATTATTTCGATAGGTATAAGTTCCGATAAGATCACACCCTATATCGAATGGTTAAATCTGGGTGTATTTAAGCCCTACAACAAAATTGAAATGAAAAACAAACTGGGGCTACCAGCGCAATTTACCGTTTTATTTGTGGGTAGAGCGATAGCGATTAAGGGAATAGATCTCATACTCGAATCGGCTAAAAAGTTGCAGAACGCGGCTATTAACTTTTTGTTTATATCGAATGCCGGTCCTTTAGTAAATGAGCTGGCGGACGCGGCTTCCAGGTTGCCGAATGTAATGTTTATACCTGGGGTGCCATACGATAAATTGCCGGAATACGAGTCTGCGGCAGATGTTGCGGTTGTGCCGTCCAGGTATTCCGAGAATTCCGCGATTACAGTTTTAACCGCCATAAGTTGCGGTACGCCGGTGATTGCTTCCAGGGTTGGCGCAATACCGAATTTAATAACTGAAGAAGTCGGTGTCTTGGTGGAACCTAATGCTGAGAGTTTCTCTTCCGCGATTTTGGATTTGTTTGGAGACAAAGTCAGATATGGGCGAATGCAGAATAATTGCGAGGACTACGCGAGAAGGCATTTTAGTGTAGACAACGCAGTCACTATTTATAATGTTTATCTGAGAGTTCTCGGGGAAGGTTTTTAACATGATATATGTAACAAGACCAACCCTGCCTGATATTCAGGATTATATAGACCAAATAAAAGGTATCTGGGAACGCCACTGGCTGACCAATAACGGCGTACTCGTTCGTCAGCTTGAGAGTGAGTTGAAAGAATATCTGGGTGTCAAGAACCTCTCCCTGGTCACAAACGCTACCATGGGAATTTTGGCAGCTCTGTACGCTTTGGATTTGGAAGGAGAAGTTATAACTACACCCTTTACTTTTGCAGCTACGACCAACGTTTTGTTCATGAAGGGATTAACACCGGTGTTTGCCGATGTCGACCCGGAAACATTTAATATTGATCCTGTAGACGTTGAAAGAAAGATAACAAAGAAAACTTCGGCGATACTTGCAGTACATGTTTTTGGGAATCCTTGCAACATAACTGCATTGGAAAAAATCGCTAAAAAATATAAATTGAAACTGATTTTTGATGCGGCTCATGCCTTTGGGGTACGATACAAAGGTAAATCAATCTGCGAGTACGGGGATATATCTGTTCTTAGTTTTCATGCGGTGAAGCTGTTTAATACAGTGGAAGGTGGGGCCGTAATTACAAAAACAAAAGAGTTGACTCACAAATGCGAGCTGTTTAGGAATTTCGGATTTGAATCCGAAGAAGAAATTGTGTCGCCCGGAATTAACGCAAAAATGAGTGAATTTCATGCAGCCATGGGGCTGTGCAATCTTAAATCTATCAAGAAGGTTATAGAGAAAAATAAGAGGTTTTTTGACCTTTACATGAGATTATTGGGAGGAACTAACGTGAAATTTCAGAAACCTGAAATAGCGAGAGTGGTTCACACCTACATGCCGGTTTGTTTCGACTCAAAGGCCACCAGGGATAAAGCGCATGAATACCTAATGAAAAGCGGCTATTCGTCAAGAAAATATTTCTATCCTCTGACATCGGATTTTGAGTATTTGCGGGGGAAGAGTACTAAAACAAAGATAGGAAAAGAATTAATTAACGCGAAAAACATATCCGACACAATACTTTGTCTACCACTTTATCCTACTATGGAGAAACGTGATATAGAAAAAATTTGTAAGCTGGTAAAAGAAGTATGCTAGAGATCAGACCGCTTAAACTAACTGATTTCCATCGCTTACATTCTTCCTACGACAAGTTGGGTTCTGGTAAACACTTTATCGACCTATATTGGCTCGGTCTAAAGCACATATCCTTAAAATGGTTGTTGGCGCAGGGTGGTTTATTCGGTTCTACATCCCCTTTAATAAGGGCTATCCTCAGTAGGATTTATTACAAATCTGTATCTTTTTCTGTTATAGCTATAGAAGACGGGAAGATATTGGGACACTGTTTCGCGATTTTGAGGGATAAACAATCCGACGGTTCGTTTATTGCAGAATACGGTATCTGGGTTTCCGAGGAAAGCAGAGGGAAGGGATTAGGGCTGAAACTTACACAAAAGATAATAGAAATCGCTTCGTCTTACGGAGCGATGTCCGGGATAAGATTATACGTTTGGGAGAATAATCCCGGAGCAATAGAGCTGTATAAAAAAACCGGGTTTAAGCAGCACAAGGTGATAAAGCAAGATAAATCCTTTGGCGACAAAAAGTTTGACACTATTGAAATGTATTTGCCCATAGTTTCCGGAACGGACAAAAAGAAAACAGCATTGTTTATCGCAAATGGCATAGATGAGAATAACCCCGGGGTGGCGGGAGGAGAAACGCGTTTCATAGAGATCGCTAAGGGCTGGTCTTCAAGGGGGCTGATAATTCATTTATTGAGTAGCAAGGGAGGATATAAACTTTGTTCTGACTTTAATCTCAAAGTTGTGCCGCACTACATAAGGCCTACGACGAGCTCCGGAAGGTCAGACTTTCTATACAAATCGTTTTATAGCATGTTTTTACCTAAAAGCTTAACCGGCAGTAAGATCGACATAGTTTATAGCACCAACGAGCAGATATACGATGTGCTGCCGGGTTTTTTGTTAAAGATAAAAAGAGGCAAGTCTTTAAAGTGGGCAGTTGTTGTACATTGGCTGCCTCCCTACAAGTGGTGGGGTAGGAAACAATCTACGTTTACGAACTCCTTTTTGTTTTTGGTAAGCGAAAGGATAAGTTTGTATATCGCATGTCTGTTTGCGGATCGAATACTGGCAGTCTCAGATTCTACGAGAGATCAGATAAAGAATGATTTTTTTGCCAAATTTTTTATCAAAAAAGTAGGCGCTGTGAAGTGCGGTGTTAATTTTTCCGACATGAAGAAGGTTTCCGATCGTGTCGAGGAAAAAAAATACGATGCGGTTTTTTTGAAAAGGCTCCAGGCGGTAAAGGGGGTTTTTGACCTAATAGATATCTGGGAAACGGTCATTAAAGAACTGCCTGACGCGAAACTTGTAGTAATCGGTGCGGGAATAGACGGAGAAGAGGCAAGGAAGAGAGTGTTAGACAGAGGATTGGATAAAAATATTATATTCAGAGGTGCTATATATGATTTCGAGACAAAAGTAAGAGAGCTGGCAAGCGCCAAATTGTTTTTGTTGCCGACTTATGAAGAGAATTGGGCAATAGCTATAGGAGAGGCAATGGCAGCAAGTGTGCCCGTGTTTGCCTACTCCCTTCCCGAATTAGATGCTGTGTGGGGGGACAATTACTGCGGTATAAAACTCGGAGACAAGGTCAGTTTCGCTGATAAACTTATATCCGCCCTCAAAAATCAGCAAATTTTGGACAATATGAAATCGAAGGCCTTGAATTTCGTGCGGGGGTACGACTGGGACTTGATATCCGCTGAGGAGCTAGAACAGGTTAGTAAAACCCCATAGTTTGATACCGCAAACTAGTTGTGTTAACATTCGGTTATCCTAAAAGAAGGGAGAAGAGAAATGAGTGATAGTAGGGTTGTGTCTGTATGTCCCAACTGCTTGCAAAATATTCCGGGGGCTCTTACCATTCGTGAACTTCGCCACCATCTGGATGGCAATTGTGTGAAAAAGAAGACCTATCGGAAGCAGCAGCAACAGCGGAAAATTCAACCCAAACTTCCGGGTGTGTAGTATCACTATAGACATCATCCGCTGTGGTAATGGTTCTCCTCCTATCCCTACCACAGTACCCCGGGGGCTAAAAAGACCGCTCAATCTTTTAGCCCCTTTTTCTTCCTGTTCCGCATACCCCTACTGCGATATAATTAATCCACAATGACGCAACTTAAGATATTTTTAATCTCTCTCGCGGTTTTTTTTGTTCCGTTTTTGATCCCCGGCTTTCGCAGTATTAACTCACTGGTAATTCAAAGCGAAGACACAGTACCTTCTATTTTCACAACTATCTCAATAATTAAAGACCGCACACTTTACCTCGATAAATATTATGTAATGATGAGGGACAGGTACCCGCACCCCGACGACAAAGATTTTCAAAAAGATCTGACACCCTTCTATTTAAGAAAAGTAGACGGACATTACATAACGGCTTTTCCGATAATCACTTCGGTCATCTCAATCCCTATTTTTGTGGTACCTCTTATTTTCAACATGCCGATTACATGGGACAACCTGGCATTATTAAACCATCTGTCGGGTGCAATTATCATGGCTTTGGCAGGTTTGTTCATGTTCAAAACTCTCCGCGAGGGGTTTAATTTGGATGAGAGAAGAGCCGCTATTCTTACCGCCGTATATTTATTCGCCACCGTTAACTTCGCCATGCTTTCGCAGGCGATGTGGCAGCACGGAACACTACAATTGCTCTCTATTCTGGGTATTTACTTTTTCCTGAAGCACCAAAAAAACCAAAGTGTCTACACAAACATGCTTTTGTCAGGTCTATTTTTCGGTTTCGCTTTTCTGTCGCGTCCGACTGCCGGGCTCCCTATTTTATTAATCGAGTTTTATTTGGTTTTTACCAACTTTCACAAAACCGGCAATCTGTTTAAGTCGGCCGTATCATTCACTTCCGGTCTTGTCATCGCGGCCTCATTCTTTCTTTGGTATAACTCCGTTTATTACTACGACATCCAAAACCAGGGTTACTCCGACCAACTTTTCCGTTCGTGGCTTTCGCCGTTTCCCATAAGTTTTCTGGGAGTGTGGCTTTCTCCGAGCAAAGGAATTTTAATTTTTTCTCCGGTTCTGCTTTTTTCACTTTACGGTTTGTACCTTGCAGTAAAGTATAAAGTTGAACAGGTCAATTTATACAAAGTTTTTTCTCTCATCATCCTTTTGCATACGCTGGTAATCAGCCTTTGGAAGCACTGGTATGGAGGATGGTCGTTCGGATATAGGATGTCGAGCGACGTCCTTCCTTACTTTATCTTTTTAATGATTCCTTACATTAATTCCGTATATTTTGAAAAGACAAAGAAGCTCTTTATCGTTTTATTCGGATTGTCCGTATTTATAGAAATTTACGGTTTACTATTTTTCGACGGAATATGGCACGCGGCCTATGATCTGGGGTTTGAAAATACTTCGTGGCTATGGTCTATAAAGGACTCGCAGTTTTTATTTGATATCAGAAGGGTGTTAGTAAAACTCGGAGTAATGGCTTCCGCCTGTCCAAAGTGTTTATAGTCGGAAAAAAATAGACTAAAATGACCTCAACGTCTGTTAGACTGAATTATCTAATAATGATAGGATATTGTGCGGATCCGGCATATGCATCAGCAAGGTGAAAAATACAACATAATCTGCCTTTCGAACCAACTTTGGGACTATCCCCTCTGGACGAACAAAAAGCACGTCATGACAAGGTTGGAGAAGCTAGGACACAACGTGTTGTTTGTCGACCCCCCTATTAACACCGGGCGTCTCTTTATGCGTCAGGTACTACACGGCAAATGGAGTCTTTTAAAACTTCTCACAAAAAAACAAAAAACAGGAAATACGGTGGTCTACTCTCCTTTGGATTTTTCGCCCGCACACGAAAAACATGCGGAATTTCATGCCAAGTCTATTCAAAAAGCCACTAAGAACTTTTTTAACCCCGACCGTGCGACTATACTTTGGGTCTATCATGTTGAAATTGCCGGTCTCGAGAATTACCTGAAATATATCGAGCACGATTTCCTTGTTTACGACTGTGTAGATAATTACGCGGGTTTTCCTAAATACAGCACTCCCGAGAAAAAAGAAGCTATTAATAAAAAAGAGCAGGGACTTGCCATGAGAGCCAATGTTGTCTTTTCAACAGCTCCCGGTCTGGTAAACAAACTTAAAAAATTTAATTCCAATGTTTACTTCACACCGAACGTCGGTGACTTCCCAAAATTTGCCGGCATCAAAGAACGCATAAAAGAATTTCCCGAGGATATAAGAGACATCCCGCACCCCATTGTGGGTTTTTATGGGGCAGTTGATGATTACAAGTTCGATAGGGAGCTTATGAAAAAGATCGTGACCGATTATCCGACATTCTCATTTGTTATCATCGGTCCTATCGCGTTAAAAGATAGAGAGGGATCGTTAGAGGAGCTCGGGTTGGGAGGACTGCCTAACTTACACTTTCTCGGCACCAAACCATTTTCCGAAATTCATAAGTACGTTGCCGCGTTCGACGCTACAATAATTCCTTACAAACTTAACGATTACACTGTCGGAGGGTGTTTTCCTGTAAAATTTCATGAGGGACTTGCAGCAGGATTGCCCACCATAGTTACAGACCTTCCGGCTTACGCCCCCTTCGCCGATGTTTGTTATATAGCAAAAAGCTATAACGAATTTTCTCAGTTCGTTAGAAAAGCGTTGGAAGAGGATGAAGACGAAAAACGAATCGCGAGACAGAAGGTCGCAAAAAACAATGACTGGGACGGAAAAGTCGAGAGAATGCTGAGAATTATCGGCGACCTAATAAAAAGATGAAAATTCTTTACACACACAACTCATCGAAACAGGGAGGAATGGAACAGCACGTTTTGGATCTTGTGAAAGGTATGCTTAGTGTGGGAAACGAAGTTTACGTCTGGTGTCCGGTTGGCAAGCCCGCGGATATTTATGAAGAAGTGGGGGCGAAAGTTTTCAGGAAAAGTATTTCTTCCGATTTCGACCGTGTGTACATCGACGAACTGACCGATTTTTTAAAAGAAAAACAGATCGAAGTTATTCATGCGCACGAACTAAAGGCAGCGGCCAATGCTCTTGTTGCGGCCAGAAATGCCCATACTCCGGTCAAAATAACCCACGTTCACACACCCATTTCAGAGTGGAAGATAAGTCCTACCAAACGCAAGGTAGACACCCTTTTTTACAGCTTTATAGTCAACCGTTTTTCGGACGCCGAGATAGCTCTTACTGAATCAAAAAAAAGGGTAAAAATAAAAGAAGGTATAAACAAAGATAAGATTGTTGTGATACCGAACGGTCTTGATATAACGAAACTCACCATCTCCCAAATTACCAAAACGGATTATGAAGAGGAGATAAGAAAGAGATACGGGATAAACAAAAATGCTTTTGTGTTCGGGAATATCGGCAGGATATCCCGCGAAAAAGGACACGATATTTTATTGGATGCCTACAAAAAGTTTTTGGGCACCGACATGTATCATGCCAAGGACTTTGTTTTATTTATTGCCGGAGGAGGGGAGCTGGAAAGTGAAATCAGGCAGTTAGCTATTTCAAAAGGTATCGGCGATAAAGTTATTTTTACGGGAGAATTTCCTCCTGAGGATCTGGCGAAACTTTATTCTGCCTTCGATTTTTTCGTGTTTCCCACGCTGGCCGAAGGTTTCGGACTGGTGCTTATCGAAGCCATGTACTTTGGACTTCCTGTTATATGTTCGGACCTTGAGGTACTAAAGGAGGTTGCAGGAGACACAGTTACTTACTTCCGTGCCGGAGACCCATCCGACCTTTCGGAAAAGATGATTGAGGCCTACGAAAAATATGTAAATAATGAGCAGGGACCCCATCTTCAGGGTAAACAAAGAGTTACTGAGCTGTTCACTATCGACGCTTTTATCAACAGCTACGTTTCTCTATACGAAAGGCTGTTGAACAAAAAATGAAAATACTGATGTTAGGAAGATATCATCTGATGGAGCACGGAGGCGGAGATAAAGTACAGATCGAGAACACCGCGCGTGAACTAAGAATCCTCGGTGTCGATGTCGAGATTAAAACGGATGAGGATTTTATTCCCCAAAACTACGATCTCATCCATCTGTTTCAACTGGACTGGACGCCGGAGACCTATTTGTACGCCAAAAAGGCCTTCGAGGCCGGAAAACCCATAATTTTATCTCCCATACACCACAACATCGGGGAAGTGAAGAGATTCGACGACGAATACGTGTTCGATTTCCGCAGAATTTCTAAGGTTCTTTTCAAAAACCAATTTCACCGCGATACCTTTAAAAATGTTTACAGATCATTAACCGACCCTAAAAAAATTAAACCTACTATTTTAAGTGTCACGCACGGATTTCAAAAAATGCAGAAGGAAGTGTTGGAAATGTCGCAGAAAGTTTTAGTTCAGACGGACCTTGAAACTAGGGATTTGGAAAAAACATTCGGAGTAAAAATAGACGCAATAAAAGTTCCGAACGGCGTTAGCAAAAATTTTATTGAACCTGACGCCGGGGGTGAAATAAAAAATCCGCTCAACTTAAAGGATTACATTATCTGCGTCGGGCGTATTGAACCCAGAAAGAATCAACTGAATATAATTTCCGCCGTCGAAAAATTGAGAAAAGAATCGGGAGAAGACTTGCAGCTCGTTCTTATCGGGGTGTCTACAGGATTAAAACACTTCGAGTACGGCAGACTTTTCAATCAGAAGAAAACTGAGAACACCTGGATCCACCACATTGAGAAGGTTCCATATCAGGAAATGCCCGCCTATTATCGAAATGCTAAGGTCGGGGTTAGCGCAAGCTGGTTTGAAACTACCGGTTTAACCAGTCTGGAGGCTCTTTTTTGCGGAGCAAACGCCGTCGCCTCTGGTGAGAGAGCACGCGAGTATCTAAAAGACTACGCTTCCTACTGCGATCCCGGCAGTGTGGATTCGATAGCAGACGCAATTAAAACCCAGCTAAAGGCTCCAAGACCTCAAATTGCCCAAGAATTAAGGAAAGAATATACTTGGGAAAAAGCCGCAGCCAAAACACTTGAAGTTTACGGGGAAGTTCTAAAAAAATGGCAGAAATCGCAATAATCGCAACAATTTGTATACTATCGTACGTACTTATGCTCCGTAACCCGGATTTCGCGGTGTATGTTTTAATTTTGCTGTCCGTCCTTCTACACAAGGAACTTTTCAGTTTTTACAGATGGGATTTAATGCCTATCAGGGCTTTTATGCTCGCAATTCTTGCGGCGTTTTTAACGAGGGTTGTAATGTGGGTTATAAAAGAGAGAAGTTTTAAACTGCTTTTTTCTAAATTGAAAGATCCGCTAGTAGTATCATTTGTTCTTCTTTGGCTCGTCCGTCTGATATCACTGGTTAACTCGAAGAACATCCAATCTTCCATCTTTCTGTTGGGATTTTTTACGACTTCGGTCGCGATGGTTCTGCTCGTTTATTTTTCGTACAGAAACCGTCCCCACCAAATATTAAAATATCTGCGTTTTTATATATACACTGCGTTTGTGTTGACGTTGTTCGGATGGTTCCAGGTCTGGCTTTATCAAACTAAAGGGGTGATAGTCGGTGCTTTGTGGAACATTCCGGGCAACTTGCCGCGCGTTGGCGCGACCTTTTGGGACGTGAATCATTATGGAGCCTTATTGTCCGCACTCTTGCCTTTATTGGGAGTTCTAATTATTACCGGTAAGAGTTTAAAGGGTAGGGCGGTTGACACGCTGATGTTTATCTCCATGCTCGCCGCACTTTTGCTCACTAACAGCCGAACCGCGTGGATAATGGCAGGCGTTACCTTTTTAGTATTCGTTTCCACCCTTATATTCAGAAAGATAGGCACTAGGGGCGTTTTATATCTGTTTATTGCCTTGACCGTGGTCGCAATACCTTTTCTAAGAGAATACAGCATCAAATCAAGTCCGTTCAGAGCGCGTATAAAACAATATTTTCATTACCGCATGGATTCGTTTGACGCCCATTTTATGCTGTTGACCGGCGCGGGCCAGATCTTTGAGAAGTATCCTTTGATCGGGGGAGGGTACGGGTCGTTCTTCGAGCATTTCAGCAGTACAAAGATCGCCCCGACATATTTTAGCCGCGATCCCGCCGCTTTAAATACAAGAGTGCCTGCGCACACTATTTGGGGTGAACTGTTGGCAGAAACAGGTATCTTAGGATTAACGACATTCAGCGTTTTCGTGTTCTCCATACTCGCCGCCTTGTTGTATGGAGCCTTAAAATTAGAAAAAAAGAAAGAAATATTAATTAGTACGGTATTTTTTTCAACAATTGTCGGGTGGCTGACCGCGGGAATTTTTTATTCTTACAGCTCAGAATTTTTTTGGATAATCTTTTCGTTTATCGCCGCGTGGGGTGCGGGAACAGTTTATGACAGATACGGCAGAAATATTGTCTTTTCATACTTTTTCAGATCGGACAAAATAGTTCCTTTAGTACTGGCTGTTTTGGCCGTGGTTCTCATATTTTCTGGGCTGGGGAAGAATCATCTTATTCCATATGACGAGGCAATTTATGCCAAAATAGCTAAAAATATGGTTACCTCAGGCGAATATTTGGTGCAGGAATGGAAACCCCTAAGCATCTGGTACGAAAAACCGCCTTTGTATATGTGGTTCATGTCGTTATTTATGTCCGTCATGGGAGCTATTCCTTTGGCGGCAAGACTGCCGAGCGCATTGATGGGATTTTTTACGGTAATGATGATTTATTTCGCCGGTAAAAAAATGTTTAGCAAGACGGCCGGCTTTTTGTCTGCTCTCGTACTGTTAACGACCACTCAGTATTTATATTATTCCCGCGCCGCCATGACGGATGTGACCGCCGCCTTTTTTATTTCGGCTTCCCTTTTCTCCTACATTTTTGTGAGAGGAAAGAAGAAGAGTTTTTTGTGGCTAATTCCCGGTGTGTTCGCCGGTTTTGCAGTCATGACAAAAGGTGTTGTAGGACTTCTTCCTTTTCCGGTCATCATTCTATCCGAACTGTATCTTTTATTGACCGGCCAATCTAAATTTTCAGTTAGAGCTCTGAAACCGGTTTTATTTATGCTTTTGGGGTGGGCTGTGTTAGCACTGCCCTGGCATATTTACACCTACAAAATGTTCGGAATGCCTTTTTTAGAGCAGTATCTAGGATACCACGTGTGGGACAGGGCAATCACAGCCATCGAAGATAAAGGAAGGCCCTTCTTTTGGTATCTGGTCGTTCTAAAAGTGAGCATGCGTCTCTGGTTTGTGGTTTTATTGGCTGCTCTACCCTTTGCATTGTACAAAGTTTTCAAAAAAAGACGTGTTTATGTGTTTCTGCTCATTTGGACTTTGTTTATATTCTTCTTCTTTTCGGCGGCCAAATCTAAACTTGTCTGGTATGTGATTCCCATGTATCCCCCGCTTGCGCTACTCGTAGGAGCCTTTATCGATAAAGCCCTAAATTATTTTATGGGGCGGTTTAAGAGATTTGATACTTTATGGTTTAAAGCGGTAGCGGTCTTTTTGATTGTGGCTGTGTCGCTGTCGTATCTTTTTTATTATCGCGAGCTCGTTTATACATCGGACCTTACGGGCGCTGAAGCTGAATTGTTGCTCTCTAAAGACGCGCGTTTTGGAATTAAAACAAAGGTCTATATCGACCGCATGGACATTCCTTTGGCGATGTACTATACCGACGGCCCCTTTTACATCCTGGATTTTAGAGCCGACAGAGCCGATCGCGTGCCCATTCCGGTGTACGATCAACCGACTATGCTCCTTACAAAAAAGGGCAGGTTCAGTGAAAATGTTGTTGGGTTCAATTACAAGCCCGTTGTTGTTGAGGAGCGCGGCGACTGGGTTCTTTGGTATTTTATATCTCAGAAGGAATATGATTCTCAGGCAGTGCCTCCGGCCGTGGTGAATCCCTAAAGCGCGAGATAAAGTAAACAGCAGTTATTAACCCTGCAACCGCAGCTACCAGGTTGGACCAGGCTATTCCATACAAAGACAAATAAGGAACGAGTATTAGTGCGGTTATTCCGTAGGTGCTGAGTTTTACGACAGTCGCGGCGATAATGTACCCCGTTTTACTTTCAACAAAGAAAAGATTTTCTATAAAAGTGTGAATTGCCGATACCGCGGCTGCAAGAATTAATATGTCCAAAAGTCTCACCGAACCTGAGAACTTGTCTCCGAAGATCGTGGTTATAAAAAGTTCCGAACCTGTTATGGCTACTATCGCCAACGCAATAATACCGCCGGCTATTAAAACCGTTTCTCTGTAGTCATATTTTGTTCCCGTCAGCTTACGTGCGGCGTTTTTGGGCAGTAGAACGGCGAAAACCGAGAGCGAAACAAGTGAAAATAAATTGGAGATCTTGTTAGCAAGGGAAAGTATCCCCACGTCCCCGAAGCCTTTAGTGAATTTTGCGATCGCGTTATTAAGTGTTCCCCAGCTCTCATAAACTATTTGAGAAATACCCGCGGGTGAGGATTCTCTGAAAAGCGTTGAAACTCCTGCAATGTCGAGTTTAAGTCTTTTATTCTCTTCAGGTAAAAAGAAAAATAGAAACACCCCGGCGAAAATTGAAAGAGAAAAAACACCGAAGGCGAGATTTAAATCGGGGGTTACCGCGGCGGTAAAAAATAATGTAGCAAAGATGCCCTTAACTAGCTGAGGGATAGTATTTAAAAAAACCATCGATGCATATTTCTCAGCCTTTTGGAAATAAGCGTAGAAAAGGTAATTCATTGTGTAAGCCAGAATCCCGAGAATAAAAATTAGGGCGGTGGCGCTATCGTAAATATTTAAGATTTTAAGACTGATTATTGAGACCGGAACCGAAACTAAAAATTGAATTACTTTCAACGTAAATAAAGTATCGGACAGCTTATCGTTCTGTTCCTTTATTGACCTTGCAACATAGACCGAATTTGCTCCGAAATCCACAATTTTGGATATGGTGAGTAGAAGCGTCGACAACAATGCATACTTGCCGAATGTTTCCAGATCTAGGGTGCGCGCCACTGCGGTTAGGAACAGGAAACCAAGCCCGGCGTTGAATATATTTCCGAGTCCTACAAATGAGATCTTTCTTAAGGATTTAGTCGGCACAATCCTATATTATCATTTTGGCGGGGGATTAGAACTTTAATTCTTGCAGAGCTTTGTCTACGTTTTGTTTCCAGGTGCCGAATTTAACGCTCAATATTTTTTCTGTTTCAGTTGTGTCGAGATTTATATGCAGGGGTCTGGGAATTCCTGATTTTTGTGAAAATTCTTTTAGAGTTCCGGATTTAAGTTCAGAAGAATCGCGCCCTGACTTTTCCAGCACGTATTTTGCAAATTCGAAATGAGAGACGGGTTCACGGGAGACGACGTGAAAAACTCCCGTGTGGCGCCCCTCAATAATTCTGTTAAGAGCTTTGGCCAGGTCGTTGATATATGTCGGGGTTATTGTGTTGTCCGAGAACATCGGGTAAAGATCGTTTGTATCGTAAAGGTGAAGGACTGTGTGTAGCAGATCCTTTTTTGTATGTGCCGGTCCGGCGAACGGGTATGCAATGCGGACGATCGCGTACTCTTTTGAGATTTTTGTTAAAGCAATTTCTCCCTCGAGCTTTGTTATTCCGTACCAGCAAATTTTTTCAAAGTCGGAACTGTAATTTTCACTTTCGTAATACATACTACCGGGTTCTTCTTTTCCCGGAAATATAAGATCCGTACTTATGTGAATTAGAAAGATACTTTTTTTCTTGCAGATTTCTGCAAGATTTCTGACGCCGTCTACATTGATTTTCCAAACTGAGCCGTGTCGGTCGTTTCTTTGGGTTTCGGCTTTTTTAGTGTCCGTATATGCGGCAAAATTTATTACACACTCCGGACCGACTTTTGAAATATAATTTTCCACCTGTGCGGAATCCGTAATATCCATTTCCGTTTCATCCGGGCAATGGAAGTCATGAATTTTTCCCGTGTAATTTAGATAGTGTGTCCCGACGAGTCCGTCGGCTCCGGTAACCAAAACCCTCATATGTTTTGAATTTTACCTTAAACTTCGGATATATACACCGTACCGGCCGTGTTTGAATGATGTATAGAAGGATGTTAAACTGGTCTATAGTACGTTTAAATCTATATGAAAGGCATAATTTTAGCCGGAGGTTTAGGTTCGCGCCTCTACCCTCTGACTTACGCAACAAATAAACACCTCCTTCCTATTTACGACCGGCCAATGGTGTTTTATCCCATCCAGACTTTAGTAAATGCCGGAATAACCGAGATCATGATAGTTGTAGGAGGCCCCCACGCGGGTCATTTCATGGGTGTTCTGAAAAACGGTGTTGAGCTGGGGATCAAACATCTGGAATTCGCCTTTCAGGATACTGTAGATCACAACAAAAAAAAGATTGAGGGAGGTATATCCCACGCGTTGTCTTTGTGTGAGAATTTCGCCGATAATTCTTCCGTGGCGGTTATACTTGGTGATAATACTACCGATACCGATATGTCCGGCGCAGTAAAAAATTTTAAGGATGGGGCAATGATATTTCTCAAAAAAGTGTCCGATCCGAACAGATACGGCGTTCCGGTATTTGACGGCAACCACAAAATATCCTCTATTGAAGAAAAACCCCGTGAACCGAAGTCCGATTACGCTGTAACCGGTTTGTATCTTTACGACAACACAGTGTTCAGCCGCATAAAAACTTTAAAACCGTCTTCCAGGGGTGAGCTTGAAATTACCGACCTGAACAATTCGTATATTAAAGACGGCAAACTCGCATGGACGGAACTTTCAGGTTTCTGGACCGACGCCGGTACTTACGATAGTTTATTTGTTGCCAACGAGTATTGGGCCAAAAAACATTTATGAAAATTCTTATAACAGGAGGGTGCGGATTTATAGGTTCTAACTTTGTCAGATATTGGAGAAAAAAATATCCGGAAGATGAAATAGTAGTATTGGATAAACTTACTTATGCCGGTCACAAAGAAAACCTGTCGGGTATAGAACATAAGTTTATCCAGGGTGACATCTGTGACCCGTCGGTGGTTGCCGGAGCTATGCAGGGTGCCGATGTAGTAGTGCACTTTGCTGCAGAGTCTCACGTGGACAGGAGTATTATAGGACCCGGTGTTTTTATCCGGACCAACGTGATCGGGACACACGTACTATTGGAAGAAGCGTTGCGGCAAAAAATAAAACTTTTTCATCACGTTTCCACCGACGAGGTTTTCGGTTCGCTCCCTCTTGATAAATCGGAACTCCGTTTTAACGAAACTACGAATTATTCTCCCAGCAGCCCTTATTCTGCCTCAAAAGCATCATCGGATCACCTCGTGAGGGCTTACTATAGAACTTTCGGGCTTCCTATTACTATTACAAACACCTCAAATAATTACGGACCATATCAGGACCCGGAAAAACTCATTCCAAGATTTGTTACCAACCTCATCGAAGGAAAAAAAGTACCTCTTATGGGTAACGGCGAGAACGTGCGCGATTGGTGTTACGTGGAAGATCATTGCAGTGCGATGGACTTAGTCATAACCGGTGCTCTGAAAGATCAAAAAATAATCGGAGAAACTTTTTGTGTCGGCGGCGAATCCGAAAAAAGCAACATAGAAATAACTAATATCTTGTTAGAAATTTTTGAAAAGGACAATTCTTGGATAGAGAAAATTCAACACCGCCTCGGGCATGATGAAAGGTATGCCATTGACTCCTCCAAAATTAAGAAAATGTTGGGATGGGAGCCGGGAAATAAACTCGAAGACCGTCTTGCCGAGACCGTGCAATGGTACAAGGATAACGAATGGTGGTGGAAGCCCTTAAAGGAGGGACGCCCGGTCATTGATCCGGATGTACAATTGGAACGGGTAAGTAAGGTTTAATTTTTAACCCATGTCTATAAAAACAGAAGTTCCTACAAAAAATAATCCGAACAGGAACGTGCGAACCACGGATATTGAAGGGTTGTTGGTACTCGAGAGACCGACGATGGATGACGAAAGAGGTTTTTTCCGTGAGGTGTTGGAGAAAAGAGATATTGAGGCAGCCGCGGGAAACAAAATAGAAATAGTACAGTGGAATCACTCGAGATCAAATCCGGGTGTTATCCGCGGAATTCACGCCGAGCCTTGGGATAAGATAGTGTACTGTGTTCAGGGATCTGTGCTGAACGTGGTTGTGGACCTGAGAGTCGGTTCTGCCACTTTCGGTAAGGTTTTTTCTAAGGAACTAGGCGGAGAAAATATGTACGCTCTTTATATTCCTCAGGGTGTGGCTAATTCGTTTTGTGTATCAGGTCAGGAATCGGCGGATTATTCTTATCTGGTAACCGCTTATTATGAAGGTAAACCGACCCCTGCCATTTCCTGGGACGACCCTTTGATCACTAAGCAATTCGGAGGGTGGCCCGTAAAAAATCCCATCATCAGCGATAAAGATAAAAACTACCCCACATTAAAAGAAAAGTTCGGAGGCGAAGTTGATTTTTCAAATTACCCATGGCTCAACTTATGAAAAAAGTATCTGTTCTTATAGTAAATATCAATACCAGGGATGTTCTGAAACTATGTTTGCAAAA
>MEWF01000001.1:11685-22664 GCA_001773255.1 candidate division WWE3 bacterium RIFOXYC2_FULL_42_13 | reverse complement strand
CCTGGGCCAGGTTATTAAAAGTTCCCAATTATGGTCTCGCCTTTTCTTTAAACAAATGTCTCGAGGCGGCCACCGGAGATTACTACCTATACTTGGGTACCGATGCCTTTCCGAAAGAAGACGCAATAAAAGGACTTGTTGACTACTTTGAAGATCCTAAAAACGCTGACGTTGGAGCGGCAGCCGTCAAACTCCTGCTGAGGAGCGGAATTCAGGATATGGATGGGCACCGCGGATTTCCCACGCCGTTTGCCTCAATGACCCACTTTTTGGGTTTGGATAGAATGTTTCCTAAGTCAAAAACTTTTGCCCGTTACTTCATGACTTATGAAGATCTCGCCCAAGAACACGAGATAGATACCTGTATAACTCATTTTCTTTTCGTTTCGGCAAAGGCAACTCAAAAAGTTGGGAAATGGGACGAAAAAACATTCTTTTTATATGGAGAGGATATTGACTACTGTTACAGAATTAAAGAAGCCGGTTTTAGGATTATGTATCTTCCTCAGTTTCGTGCAGAACACTGGAAAGGTGTGACGATCGGCATAAGAAAAGAGACGCAGGATGTTGCCATGAATGCGCCCGTGGTGAAATTCCGCGATCGGGAGCTGACTCTGGGAAAATTCCGTGTTGAACTTCAGAGATTATCCACTGATGCAATGGAACTGTTCTATAAAAAACACTATTATCACAAATACCCCTTGATCTTAAGTTCGCTCGTGATAACCACTACGAGATTATTCAAGATCTACCGCGTAAATAAGCAGAGATGCATAAACTGGAGAAAGGGAATAAAGTGAGCGCCGGTAAAAAATCTTTAATTGCGATAGATGCTCGTTTTCTCGGCGAAGCCGGTCCCGGAAGGTACGTAAAGAATATCATCGAACAACTTGAAAAGATCGATACAGCAAATGAGTATGTTGTCTATCTGAGGCCGAAAGGTTTTGAACAATATAAACCGTCCGCATCAAATTTCAGAAAAGTTTTGGCTGACTACAAATGGTACTCGTGGCAGGAACAGTTCGGGTTTCTTCTTAAAATATTGAAGGACAGGCCGGATATTTTTTATGTTCCGCACTTTAATATTCCTGTGCTATACCCGGGGAAACTTGTGACCGCAATTCCGGATATCATTATGCATTCTTTTAGCACCGAGCGTGGTACGACTCTGCCTAAGTTTTATTTCAGGTTCAAGAAATGGGTTTATAAAATTGTCGTTTATTGGGCTGTAAAGCGCTCGTTTAAGGTTATTGTCCCGTCGCAGGACGTAAGATCGGATTTTATTAAGGTTTATCCTGGGGTTTCTCCCGATAAATTTACTGTTGCTTACGAAGGCGTGGACCCTGTTTTTTTTGAAGGACATCAAGCTTCAGTAGAGATTTTCAGCGAATTCGGTATCAGGCAGCCCTATTTTCTTTACATCAGCAGTATGTATGAACATAAGAACGTTCCGTTTTTGATCGATGTATTTGAAGAATTCACCCGCTCGAAAAACTACCAACTCGTGCTTATCGGAAAAAAAGATAAATTCTCAGGACATATTGCGGAAATTATTAAATCCAAAAACCTGGAAAATAAAATTTTAATGCCGGGTATGGCCAGATACATTACGGACGGAGAAATTAACTCGTTACGTAAAAACGCATCAGCCTACGTTTTTCCTTCTCTCAAGGAAGGATTTAGTCTGACTCCTTTGGAAGCTCAGGCGATGGGCCTGCCTTCGGTGATCTCCGACATACCGTGCCACAGAGAAATTTACGGCGATACGGTTTCATACTTCGACCCGAAAGATAAGTCGGATTTTTTAAATAAGTTGGAACAGATAATTTCAGACGATGGTCTCAGACAAAAATTAATAGAAATGGGCTATGAGAATATGAAAAAATACGATTGGAAAAATACCGCTGAAACAACTTTAAGAGTTTTCCGCGACCTGCTGAATGATCTCTAAGGTTTTTTGTGCGGTCCTGTCCCAGGTAAATTCCTGCGATCTCAGTTTTGCTCCGTAAATTCTTTCCGGTTTGTAGCCTCCGTGAAATATCAGGGCTATGGAATTTCCGATCTCTTCATAATCCTGAGGGTTCACGTATAAAGGAAATTCGCCTCCTACCTCTTTGAACGCGGGTATGTCGGACACAAGGGCGGGGGTTTCGCAGGCCATGGCTTCCAGTAAGGGGAGGCCGAAACCTTCCTCGAGCGAAATACTAATAAAAGCTTCGGCACCTGAAAATAGGGAAGCCAGATCTTCATCCGGTAAAAAGCCGGGGAAGAGGACATTTTTCTCAACACCGAACTTTTTGGGTGCGTTGTAGGATTCTTCGGAGCTCCATCCTGTCTTTCCGACTATAAGAAGGTGTGTATCGGAAAGATCCGGGTTTTTTCTCAAAGCTTCGGCGTATCCCTGAACCATTAAGGGAATATTTTTTCTTGGTTGGATGGTGGAAACGAACAAAATGTATCTTTTATCGCCCAAGTCGTATTTTTTTCTCACTGCAGTTATTTCTTCAGGATCACGTTTGTAAAAATTGTCACCAACACCTTCATGGACTATAGAAATTTTGGAATCAGCCCCTTTGACCCAGCCCCTTTTTATAATCTCTTTTTTTGTGGCTTCCGTAGGGACTATCAGGGCATGCGCTCTTTTTGCGAGATACTCCTCGGGCTTTCCCAAAAGAAGTTTTTTGATCGGGTTTAAACTTGCCTTCACGAATTTGTATTCAAGACCGTGTATCATCCCAACCACTTTTAGTTTTCTATTTCTATAGATTGGCATGGTGTGAACGGGAGTGAAAAAGACATCAACGGGATTTCTTCGTAATTCCTTAGCGAGCCCATACTGAGTCCAGGACACCCTGCTTTTAACCACTACGGGTTTGAAGGAGTTATTCGAGTAAGTGAGTTTAGAAAAGTAGTCTTTACCTGGTTCGCCGCTGAAATATATTTTATATTCGTTATCCCGGTCCAGTTTGGCAAGGGCATTTATCAAATTGTAGGTATATCTCTCGGGGCCGGCAGGGTCTTGAACCAGAAGTCTTTGCCCGTTTATTCCGATTTTCATATTTGTCTTGATTATATTACAAACGGAACTTAGCGCTATAGTATAAAATGGAAGTCATATGAAAGTAGCGTTGGTCTGTGACGACCTTATACAATATGGGGGTGCGGAAAAAATCGTAGAAGCCGTGTCGGATATTTTTCCCGATGCTCCTATCTACACAACGGTAGCGTCGGGAAAATGGCTGAAACATTTTAAAGAAAAGAACAGAAAGGTTATAACATCCTTTTTGCAGAAATTTCCATTTGCCGCGAAACTTAACCGTTATTATTCGGTTTTTTATCTTCATGTGCTGGCAATTGAAAGTTTTGATTTTTCTGAGTACGACTTGCTATTCTCTATTTCTTCGAGATACGCGCATTTTGCAATTACAGAACCTAAAACTAAGCATATTTGTTACCTGAACACGCCCGGGCGGATGTTTTGGGAGCCGTTCGAATATTTTGAGATCGAGGGTTTCGGTGTTCCATCTTTTTTAAGAAGTGCCGCCATGTTTTTTGTGAAACCGTTTATCTTATTAATGAGACTGGCCGACGTTCCCGCGATGAAAAGAGTGGATCTTGTAATATCAAATTCCAACACCACGCGTGAAAGGTTAAGAAAATATCATGGAGTTGAAAGCTCTATAGTTCATCCGTTTTACTTGCCGCCTCCTCAGGTTAAAAACACAATCAAAGAGGACTACTATCTGGTGCTCACCCGTCTGATTTCATGGAAACACGTCGAAATAGCAATAAGAGCATGCGAGAAATTAGGGAAGAATCTCAAGATAGTCGGTGAAGGGCCGCACCAGAGAAGATTGAAGTCTGTTGCAGGAAAAAACGTGGAGTTTTTAGGAAGGGTACCGGAGCAGGAAAAGTGGGAGTTGTTAGCCAACTGCACCGCTCTTATTAACACTCAGAAAGAGGATTTCGGAATAGTTCCGCTGGAGGCTATGGCAGTGGGAAGACCTGTTATCGCATATAAAGCGGGAGGTGCTCTCGAAACGGTTGCAGAAGGAGAGACAGGGATGTTTTTTGAGGAACAGACAGCCGAAGCTTTGTCAAAAAGCATCGAAAAATTTGAAAGAATGACTTTTGACCCTGCCGTGTGTAAAGAACATGCCGGGAAATTCTCATACGGGAACTTTAAATGTAGTATACTTGAAAAAGTAGACGATTTGATATGTACAACATCCTGAAAAGAACAATGGATATAATGGGCGCGCTGGTAGGTCTTGTACTATTTTCCCCGGTATTTTTGTTAGCCGCCGTTTGGATAAAGTGCGTTTCTCCCGGAGGACCGGTTTTCGCCGACATACCGGACCGCGTCGGAAAAGATAAAAAACCTTTTAAATTCATGAAATTCCGTTCGATGTTCCCAAACGCCCATGAGTATCTTATAAAAAATCAGGAACTTTACAAAAAGTATGTTGAGAATAATTACAAAATAAATGCCGAAGAAGACCCGAGAATTATAAAAGGTGGAGTTTTTCTTAGGAAATACAGTATCGATGAACTACCTCAATTTATAAACGTATTAAGAGGTGAAATGAGCATCGTCGGACCGAGAGCTTATTACTTTTTTGAGATCGAGGAACAGGCCGTAAAATTTCCCGAGACCGCAGAACTTATCGAAAAGGCCGTTTCGATCAAACCCGGTATCACGGGTCCCTGGCAGGTAACCGGAAGATCCTCGATAGGTTTTGTCGAGAGAGTTAAACTCGATGCAAAATATGCAGAAAATAAATCAATATTGTATGATATATTGGTTGTCTTGAAAACGCCGTATGTAGTTTTAACTAAAAAAGGAGCCGTTTAAATATGAATAATTCACAATTTTGGGGTTCGGAGGGTAGCACGTCTTTCCAGCCCGGTGCGTCAGGTTATAAAGCCGGTAAAAAGAAAGGCGCTAACGGTGTGGCCAAGAAGCTGGGGATCGGGACAGTAATTCTCCTTGTCGTTGTAGGTATTGTAGGCGTTCTGGCCTACAGCTACCTTGTTAAGCCTGCGCTTGCCCTTTATTCAGCCGCGAGCATCATAAAAACCGATACTACAAAAATAGGAGAGGCTCTACAGAATAGGGACCTGGTGGCATTAGAGGCGACCCTTAATAAAACTGAGAATAATCTCAAATCTTTAAGGGAGCAGAGGGAACAAAGCTTTGGCTGGGCTAAGGACAAAACAATGTTCAAGATCAACGAGTACTATGCCGACTCCGAAAGATTTATCAATGCGGGTTTTTATGCCATCGACGCCTTGCGTGAAGCCGAAAAAGTAGTACTTCCTTTTGCCGATGCGGCAGGTCTAAAGGTTTCCGCAGATCAGGAAGTTCCCGAAGAACAAGGTTTGATGGAAGCATTCCAAGGTTGGATATCAATCATGCCCGAAGTGGCAGGACAGATGGATGGTGTTATAGAAAAAGTTTCCAAAGTGGGTGAAGAGCTCGAACCGATCGAAGTTGAGAAATACCCCGAAAGCTTTAGGGGTACCCCTATAAGAGAAAACATCATTTTTGTGAAAGACATTTTGTCCAAGGCCGACGACTATGCTCCGGATCTTAAACAGGCCTTTACTATATTCCCGAGAGTGTTAGCCGTTGGAACACCGGTGAAAAGATACATGATAATAATGCAGAACGACAAGGAAATAAGACCGACAGGCGGATTTATGACCAATTACGCTACATTTAAGATAGCCAACGGTCTTCTTGACTCCGATTTTACTTCAAAAGATATGTACAGTGTTGACCTTACCCTCGATCTTATCGATGCTACTTATGACTTTCCCGATCCGCCCGCAGCCTACTCAAAATATCTGCTGGTCGAAAGATGGTATGCAAGGGACATGAACTATTCCCCCGATTTTGTCACTTCCATGGATCAGTTCCTGCGCTTTTATAACATGGCCGGACGTATAGACCCGGTAGAGGTCAAACCGGTTGATGGTATTTTCGCCATAGACACGCAGGTTATCAGTGAACTGCTCGATGTCACGGGACCGGTAACAGTTAACGGTATTACGTACACAAAAGATAATGTCGTACTTGAGTTGGAAAGGATCGCTTCTTTGGCTCTGAAGGAACAAGCCGGAAGAAAAAGAGTCTTAGGTTACCTGATGAAAGCAATGTTGACCAACGTCTTTGAGTCGGATAAAAATCTCTGGCCTAAATTAATTGACAAGGCGGCTAGTTTGGCGGCAAGAAGACATGTTCAGGTATACGTATTCGATCCTGAAGCTCAGGCGCTCATAGATAAATATGAGTTAGGCGGACGTATAAAACAGGACACAAAAGGCGATTACTCAATGGTCGTCTCGACCAACCTGGGAGGGGACAAGACAAACTGGTTTGTAAAAAAAGCAGTCAATCATAAACTCGAGAAGGTCGGAGACAGGTGGCTCAGGACAGTTAATATTGTCTATAAATACGAGAATCCCGACGGAGAATTCGCCCCTTTTGTTAAACAGTTCAAGGATTGGGTAAGAGTTTACGCTCCGGTCGGCTCCGAATTTATTTCGGTAGACGGCAGTGAAGATGGCACAATGACAGACCAGGAAAATAATAGAGTTTGGTACAGCGCGTTTATTACCGCACAGCCCGGAGATACAAAAGAAGTTACATTTAAGTACTATATTCCTTCCAACTTAGTGGGTGAGAAAGAATATCAGCTTTATCTCCAAAAGCAGGCGGGAGTTAACGGCGAGAAATATACAGTGAGTTACGGAACAAAGACGGTTGATGTGGAGCTCGTTAACTTTAAAGAAGTTACGATCAGAAATTAACTCAAACCGTCGCATACAGATTTTACGCTTCATGCCCGGCGGGATAGAATTAGCCTGATGAAAAAAGTTAATACTGTTGCCGTTGTATTAAAAAGCATCAACTACAGAGATTCCGACAAAATATACACATTGTTATCCAAAGATCTGGGAAAAATTCCTGCAATTGCCCGCGGCGTACGCAAAATTTCCTCAAGGAGAGCCGGTAATCTCGACACACTAAACCTTGTGAAGGTCGGTTTATCTGAAGGGTTAGGCGGGATGCGACAAATAGACGAAGTATCGGGATTGAACAGCTTTAAGAAATTAAAAGGTGACTACGCTTTAAGTATTAGGTGTTCCTATGTTGTCGAATTACTGCATAAAACCACCGAGGAGAGCGGGAATGCAGAAGAGGCGTTCGAACTGCTGGTCAAATTTCTCAAAATAGCTTCACGTTTTCCTGAAAACATAGATCTGGCGGTGAGATTTTTTGAAATTCACTATCTGGGCCTTATGGGGTACGGTTTGAATACTGAGACGTGTTTAAGGTGCAAAAAGGAGCTCGTTCGTAAAGGCCCGTTGTTATATTTGGCTCCGGACCGTGGAGGATTTTTCTGTGATGATTGTTCCCGTTCCGGCCTCGGTTTTCCCACGCAAACCGTCGGTAAGTTAAGGGAGCTGTCCCAGAACAAATTAACGAAAACAGACGAAAAAACCCTCAAAGATCTTAGTACTATAACTTCAGCGCTTATCGATGAGCACTTCGGTATCAGGATAAAAAGCAGGGAACTGCTTTGATCGTTAACAATCTTGGAAATTAACTCCGTCTGCTATATACTGGCTTTATGTCTGAAATTGCGGATCTACAGCAGAAGATCGTTTCACTTAGCAAAAGAAGAGGATATGTTTTCCCCGGATCGGAAATATACGGGGGGCTGTCAAATACCTACGACTTCGGACCTTTAGGGGTTTTGTTACTCAGAAATATAAAAAATTCTTGGTGGGATTTTTTTGTGACACGTCGCGCGAATATTCAGGGGTTGGATACGAGTATTTTAATGAGCCCTAAGGTTTGGGAAGCCTCCGGCCACACATCAAGTTTTACTGATGTCCTTATAGACTGCAGGAATTGCAAGAACCGCACGAGAGCGGATCATTTGATCGAGGCGTATTTTGAGGCAAAGGGCGAGAAGAAAATTGTTGAAGGACTTCCGCCGGAAGAATTATCAAAAATAATAGAAGACAATAAGATCCCCTGTCCTAAATGCGGAGTTCACGACTGGACGAAACCGAGAAAATTCAATTTACTTTTTGAAACGAACGTCGGTATTGTTACCGATTCTCAGGCTACGGTGTATTTGAGAGGTGAAATTGCCCAGGGAATGTTCG
Source organism: candidate division WWE3 bacterium RIFOXYC2_FULL_42_13 (assembly GCA_001773255.1). Classification (GTDB taxonomy): domain Bacteria; phylum Patescibacteriota; class WWE3; order UBA101185; family UBA10185; genus UBA8498. The sequence goes on along the minus strand of MEWF01000001.1, from coordinate 14,480 downwards.
TAAATTTCAGAAATGTATTGGACACAATGAGACCGAGACTTCCGTTCGGTATCGCGCAGTCGGGGAAAGCCTTTAGAAACGAAATAACTTTGGGAAATTTTATTTTCAGGACTTTGGAATTTAATTTAGCCGAATTTGAATACTTTTTCGATCCCGCAAAGGATAGCTGGGAAGCCCTGTTCGATTACTGGAAGGAAGAAATGAGGAAGTGGGCGCTGACCTTAGGCCTGCCCGAAGAAAAATTATCCTGGAGAACCCACACCGACGCGGAAAGAGCTCATTATTCAACAAAGACCGAAGATCTGGATTTCGAATTTCCGTTCGGTGTTAAAGAACTTTTCGGACTGGCTTACAGGACCGACTACGATCTAAAAAATCACATGGAAAAATCCGGAGAAGAACTAAGATACACAGACCCTGAAACGGGTGAAAAAATATTACCCCATGTTATTGAGCCTACATTTGGAATAAACCGTGTACTTTTAGCCGTTCTGGCGGACGCGTACTGTGAAGAAGAGGGCAGAACCGTCCTTAAACTGCCCCACACTTTGGCGCCCTACAAAGCTGCGGTCTTTCCTCTTGTCAGAAACAAAGAGGAGGTTGTGGGGAAAGCCCGCGAAATTTTCGACATGCTCGTTTCGGAAGGTGTTTCCGTCACGTGGGATGATAGGGGCAACATCGGAAAAAGATACTACTCCCAAGATGAGATAGGCACGCCCTTTTGCGTCACCATTGATTACCAGACACTCGAAGATGACACCGTTACCGTCAGAGACCGCGATACCATGGAGCAGGTTCGCATAGCGGTCAGCGATCTTGAATTTTATCTCACTAGGCAGTAATTTTTATAACTGTTCTTAGTTAATCCATGTAAGCCTTTTATTGGCTTAGCTATGGGAAAAACCAACTTCCGATCTTTCACATTTTCGGGTTTCATTTGTATTGACAATGGATACTCAGTGGAGCATATTGGTATAAATTGGTGATGAATGGTGAATAGCACTATGAGAATGTTTCTTGGGGAATATAAACCGAATATCACCGAAGGATCAAGAATTGCCCTGCCCAAGAAACTTCGGGACCAGATCAGAGGGGAAGAAGTGATTCTTTCCCGGGGATTTGAGAAGTGTGTGTTCGTGTACGACAAAGAAGATTGGGCCACAGAGGCTCAAAAGCAAATTGAAAATCCTATAACAGACGCGAGAACGAGGGACATTAAGAGGTACATGTACTCGGGTGCCGCTGAAGTCACAATAGACCCCCAGGGAAGAATTGTAATACCCGGAAACCTTAAGGATTACGCCGGGTTAGGCAAGAATTTAGCAGTAGTAGGCGCAGGCGACCATATAGAGATCTGGAATTTGGAAAGCTGGACCGCAAGGTTGGAGAAAATTAGCGGAGAAGTTACTGCCTAAACTACAGAAAATGTACCACAAACCGGTCTTGCTAAAAGAAGTTTTAGAACATTTAAAAGTTAATAAAAATGCAAAGTATATTGATGCCACTCTCGGAGACGGAGGACACACGGTAGAGATCTTAAAAATGGGAGGGACGGTTCTTGGTCTGGATGTAAATCCGGAAGCATTACAGAGAGCCGCGGACCGTATAAAAGATCTTGGGTTAGGTGAAAATTTTACCGGTGCCGTTGGCAACTTTAAGGATATTGGACTAATAGCTCAGGCGAGTGGTTTCGAAAAAGTATCAGGAATACTTTTTGACCTTGGTTACAGCACATTCGAGTTGGAAGAGGGGAACATCGGACTGTCTTTCTTAGAGGATCAGACGCTCGATATGAGACTCGATACCACACTAGGTGTAACAGCAGCAGATTTGGTTAACGCACTGCCCGAAGAACGCCTGGCCGACATTATGTTCAACTACTCAGACGAACGGATGTCGAGAAGATTTGCTAAAGCAATAGTCGAAGCTCGTAAGTTGAAGAAGATTCAGACTACCCGCCAATTAGCGGAAATAATAAAGTCTGCCGCTCCTTCAGACTATGAGCGCGGGAGAATCAATCCTGCCACCAGAACTTTTCAGGCTCTGCGGATCGCAGTAAACAATGAGCTTGAAAATCTTGAAAACTCACTGCCCCGGGCTGCACGTCTTCTACTGCCTGGGGGCCGAATGGTAGTGATATCGTTCCATTCTTTGGAAGACGGTATCGTGAAACAATTCGGTCTGGACGTGCAGCCCCTGTTAATGAAAGTTGTGAAAAAACCTCTGGTGCCCACGGAGGAAGAAGTAAATGAAAATCCCAGGGCAAGAAGCGCGAAGATGCGCGTATTTGAAAAATGTGCAGAATAGATAAACAAGAAAAAATACAAAAAACCTGCAACCTTGTCTTTTTTTCATGTTGCGCCCTCTTTTTATCCAGCACTGTGGCGCGGATGTACTTCTATAACGATCTCGCCGTTAAAAACCGGGATCTCAAGGGTTCTTTTGACACGCAGCTGGCGTTAGAAGAAGAGATCACACTGCTTAAGTATGAAGACTCCGAGCTTTCCTCAATGAGTTATATTGAGTCCGAAGCTGCAAAGATGGGCTTTTCACCCATGGAAGAACGTTTAATGACACTGGACCTGTCTTCATCCGGCCAAGTAGCTTCACTGGCAAGGTAAAATATTCGTAGATGAAAAATATAAGGACCAAAAAAAGAGCATTTCTTGAATTGCGGCTAAACTCTTTAATGGCCGTATTTTTTTTAGCTTTTTTGACCGTAATTTTCCGTTTATTTCAGATCCAGGTCTTAGGCCACGAAAAGTTTGAGAAGATGGGACAGGATCAATACTGGA
>MEWF01000001.1:0-11614 GCA_001773255.1 candidate division WWE3 bacterium RIFOXYC2_FULL_42_13 | reverse complement strand
GACAACTATTTAATGTACGGCGAACCTAAAGTAATTCAGAATAAAACAGAGTCTGCCGTCACATTGGCGGAATACCTGGCTTCTATTGAACCCGAACCTGTCCAGCCTTCCGAAGGCAGTGAAAAATTGGTAAAGCCGGGTTTCGAATACTTTTACAAAAACATCTCCGACTCGTTGAATCTGGATCTTTATTGGGTTCCCCTTAAGAGAAATTTATCTCATGAACAAATGTTTGCAATCCAAAATTTCGGAATTGAAGGAATAGGTTTCGAAAAGGAGCCTAAAAGGTATTATCCCGAGGGTACATTGGCCAGTCATGTATTGGGATTTGTCGCGAGCGATGAGAAGGGTGAAAAAACCGGATACTACGGTATCGAGGGTGCCTTAAACGAAGATCTGCAGGGAAAGCCCGGAAGAATTCTTGAAGAAAAGGACGCAACGGGAAATCCTATTTTGGCCGGAGGGTATAGAAAATCCAATCCCCTTCCCGGCAGAAGTATCGTTCTTACAATAGACCGTTCGGTTCAGTACATGATCGAAAAAATGGTCAAGGAAGGGGTGGAGAAATATGATGCCGTATCGGGAAGTGTGATAGTGATGGATCCGTACACGGGAAAAGTAATTGCCATGGCAAACTATCCTACCTACGACCCTTCGGATTTCTCCGTCGGCGACTCCGAGATGGTCGAAGACGGTGGACAGGAACGTAAGAAAGTAGAAAGAAGAAACCTTTCCATACAGCAGACTTACGAGCCGGGTTCGGTCATGAAGCCCATGACTGTATCGGCGGCAGTGGACCTCGGACTGGTGTCGTCCACTACAACTTACGAAGACGCAGGCCCGGTTTACTATTCGGGATATAAAGTGGACAACTGGGATTTGAAACATCACGGTGTATTGACGGTACAACGGCTTTTAGAGCTGTCCAACAATATAGGTGCAGCGTGGGTCGGACACAAAGTGGGCACAGAAAATCTTAGATCGTACCTGGCCAATTTTGGATACGGAAAAAAGACTGGTATAGAGCTTCAGGGTGAGGACACGGGTATTTTGCCTGAAGTTCCGGACTGGTCTGATATTACGCTTGCTAATATTTCATTCGGTCAGGGTATCTCCGCTACCCCCCTGCAGGTTCTAAACGCCTTCAATGTGATTGCCAACGGAGGAGATCTATATCAGCCGCTCATAATATCGAAGATCGACGACGGTAAAAAAATTCTGGAGATGAAACCTAAGAAGATAAGACGGGTTATTTCCGAAGAGACAGCAAAAGAAATGGTTATTATGCTGGAAAATGCCGCGGTAAGCGGCGAGGCAAAGTTCTACGTACTCAAAGATTACAAGATTGCGGGCAAAACCGGTACCGCTCAGGTACCGGAAAAGGGCGGTTATTCGGCCGATAAAACAAATGCAACCTTTGTGGGGTTTCTTTCCGGAGACCGCAGAATATCGATGATCGTCAAACTCGAAGAGCCCAAAACATCCGTTTATGCATCTCTGACGTCTGTACCTTTGTGGATGGATATAATGTCAGAATTGGTAAAGTTTTACGGTATCGCACCGGACAGAGTCCAGGTCCAACAGGTTTCCCAATAATAATAGAACACCGGCCGTTTATTTTTTACCTAGCAAATATATTGTGGACGGGTGTCTTGTCCCATAAAAAAGAAAATAGGAGCGGAAGGAGAGAAGATCGCAGAGAAATATCTTTTATCCAGAGGTTATAAAATCTTAAAGAGAAATTGGTTCTGTTACGCGGGAGAGTTGGATATTGTTGCCTTTAATCGTAAGTTAATTTTTGTCGAAGTGAAAACATTGTCACGAAGTGTGGGCGAAGACCCTTCGGTGATGCTCACGCGCAGAAAAAGGCTGAAGTGGTATCACACCTCCAACTATTTTTTACTAAGGCATCATTTATTAGGCGCGGACTGGAGATATGATTTTGTTGGAGTAATTAAGGATGGTAGAAAGTACTTATTGAGACACTATAAAAATATTTCTATTCCGTAGCTGTTTGTTCCGTTTGAACTTCCGGTTCGTCGGCAACAAGTAGTTCTATTCCCGACAGTTTGTTTTTTACGGCATCGTGTATGTCGGAATAATCCGGGTCCCGGGGTATAAAAACCCACGCGGTGTAAGGACTGTCCGGATAGACCCCGGGGTGGTAAAGAAAGGCATCATCAAGAACAAAAGACTGAACATTGTAGTCTTTTCTAAAAGTGTAAAAATCCCAAAGATAGACGGAGTCGCTTAATGTTAAATTTGTTTCCATGTGTTTTGTCATGGTCTCGTAGAAACTGGTAATGTCCATCGGCCAAAAAATATTTCCGGGGTTCTCAAAAGAATTAATTATTCCCTGAAGAATGAGATGTTGCCTTTTAGCTCTCATAAGATCGCTTCCTTCCCCGTTATTACCTTTCCGTGAACGGGCGTAGGTCAGCGCCCTCTCTCCGGTCATCGTTTCGGTGCCCTGCTCAAAAGATACCTGCATAATGTCACTATCGTGTTGGTTCGGGAAGGAGATATCCGTGAACGACGTCTTTATATTCACATCTATACCGCCCATTTGGTTCACGAACCATTGAAATGCGTCAAAATCGGCGGTGATGTAACCCTCAATTTGAAGTCCTGTTATGTCCTCATAGGCTCTTTTCAAGCCGTCCCACCCGTATGTGACAAAAAGGGCGTTTATCTTGTTGTTGTTTACCCACAAGTCTCTCGGAACGGAAGTTAAAAGTACGTTTTTCGTGGTTGTGTCTATACTAACAAGGATGGTTGCATCTGTATTGTATCCGTATTGGCCGTTGTTACGCCTTTCAAGACTTGTGTCGGTACCTATAAGCAAAATATTTATTTGAGGGTCTTTCTGAAAAACGCTGGAGAAAGTCGGTGTTTTTTTGTCTCCCGCGGACAAACTTTCGTCCGGGTTCGGTATCAGCCGCACTTTATTTCTACTATCTGCAGAAGTCTTGGTGTATAGGAACACAGCTCCTAAACCAAGGCAGGATGCTATGAAGAACACAAAGATGAGGGTTTTCTTGAACATATGGCAATTACACAAATATACCAGTTAAATTACCGAACCTCTACGGTGTATTTCCCCGGCTAAGAAAAGTATTGAACATACGGCTATTTTTCTTGTACTATTAACCTATGCCAAAGAAAGTATTGTTTGTGGAAGACGACGAAAGCTTTTTTAATATATTCTCCGTACCTCTGAAAATGAAAGGTTACGAGGTCGCGCATGTAGCCGAAGGCTCAAGGGCAATGGATTTTATCATCCAGGAGAAACCCGATCTGGTGCTTATGGACATTATATTGCCGGGCATGAGCGGACTCGACGTTCTAAAGGAGATGAAAGAGAACATGGACACCAAAGAAATAAAAGTGGTCATGCTCACTAATTTCGGCAACGACGAGAATGTTAAGAAGGCGGTCGAATACGGTGCCGAAGACTACTACATGAAGTACAACGTCGTACCTTCGGAACTACCCGAGAAAATTGCCGTCCTTTTGGGGGAAACTCCGGACACCGGTATTGTAGTAACGGGTTAAAAGCAACATGGAAACTTATACTATATGGCTCATAATAGCTGAGGCTGTACTGTTACTGATCATTTCCTCCATCCTTTTTAAAAAATCAAGCGAAATAAACAAACTGTTGGAGCAGATAACCAAATTGAAGTCCGAGGGGTATTCCCAAGGCTCACTTTTCGGTGGTAATAAGGATTACATCCCCATGCTCGTGCATGAACTCAGAGCGCCCCTTTCCGTTATAAAAGGAGCTTCCGACCTTTTATTAAAGGAAGCCGCCGAGCTTGATGCCGACCAGATCCACACACTTCTTTCGCAGGTAAAAGAGAATTCCAACGCAATGCTTAAGATTGTTGCCGATATCCTTGATGTTTCTAAGATAGGTGCCGGAAGATTTGAGATAAATAAGGTATACGCGAACCTTAACGATACCCTTAAAGAAGAATGGAGCTATTTCAATCCTTTGGCGCAGGTTAAGGGAATAAAGCTCGAACTTGCCCTGAACGAGAATTTCGGGAATTTTAGCTTTGATCCGGAGCGTATAAAACAGGTTATGGGGAATCTTCTTTCCAACGCAATAAAGTTCACGCCAGAAGGCGGAACGGTAACAGTGTCCGCCGTTAGATTTGATCATCGTGCCGAGATCCTCGTGTCAGATACCGGTATGGGGGTACCCGAAGGCGAAAAAGACCTCCTTTTCAAGCCTTTCAGTCAGACTTCGAACCATCACAAGGTAAAAGAAAAGGGAACCGGTCTTGGCCTGGTTATAGTTAAGGCTATAGTAGAGGCCCACAAAGGAGAAATAAGGGTAGAGGACAACGATCCTACTGGAACAAAATTCATTTTTACACTACCCCTTTGAGATGCAACTGAACAAAAATTCTTTTAGAGAATACGATATACGCGGTATCTACGGTTTAGAGATCGACGAGGAGCTTTTTTTTCACATCGGAAAGGCCGTAGGCACCATTTACCGGCGCAAGAACCTATCCAACATAGTTCTTGGGATGGATAACAGAGTAAGCTCGGAGTCCCTTACTAAAAAACTTTGCGAGGGATTGATAGGTACCGGATGTAACATTACTTTTGTCGGGGCGGTTCCTTATCCATTAATCCACTTTTTCACTACAACACAAGGTTTTGAAGGGGGCGTATATGTGACCGCGAGCCATAATACAGCGGAATACAACGGCGTTAAAGTCGAGTTTGCCAAAGCAGAACCGGTTTTCGGGGAAGGCATCCAGGAAATCGCGGATATTATAGAGGATGAAGCATACATGACGGGAGGAGGCTCCTTTGCTGAAAAAGATTTGATAGAAGAGTATGTTTCTTATATTAGGGGCAAGTTCAGTTTTAATAAGAAGTTCAAGGTAGTACTGAACACAGGCAATGGTGTTACGGGTGGGGTAGCAAAGGAGGTCTTGGAGACTTTAGGTGTGGAAATTGTGCCTGTCAATCTAGAGCTGGATGGGACTTTTCCCAACGGAACTCCCGATCCGGAGGAGCCGGAATTCGTGGAACGCACTGTTTCTGCTGTCAGAAAAAGCCACGCAGATGCGGGATTCGGGCTGGACGGCGACGGTGATAGGTTTCTTATGGTAGACGAGAATGGAAAATCCTATGCCACCGACCGTGCCCTCTTACTTTTTAGCAAACACATATTAAGCACTAATCCGGGTTCCACGATAGCTTACGACGTTAAATGTACTTCTTTGGCTGACGATATTATAAGAAAATACGGAGGAGAGCCGGAAATTATGCGAACCGGGCGCTCCTTTTTCATTAAGAAGGTCACGGGTAAAGAGGCCGTGTTCGGTGTGGAATTTTCCGGGCACACTTATTTTGGCGACAAGTACTTCGGTTATGACGACGGTATTTACGCTATTTGCAGAGTGCTGGAATTAATGGACACGGAAAATAAAGGTATCCCAGGATTGATGGCGGAATTTCCAGAACGGGTGAGTTCTCCGGAGATTAAGGTTCACTGTGAGGATGACGTGAAATTTGGTGTTGTAGAAAAGATCATCGAAGAGGTAAAAGCTTCGGATAACTACACCCGAAAGAATTTTGTGGACGGTGTACGGGCCAACATCTCCGACACCTCCTGGTTTTTAATCCGCGCCAAGAACACATCCCCTTTTCTAGGCATAAGAGTAGAAGCCGAAAGTGAAGAGGAGCTGAGTTCGGTAAAAGATCGGGTCAACAATCTATTGAGGTCTCATAAATTGCATCTTTAGTATCTGTAACAGTTCCAAATGCCCGGAATTTGATATATCATTTCTTATATGAATAAAAATACTGCCCAAGTACTGTGGTTCAAAGAAGTCGGCAAAAAGGACATCGGTTTAGTGGGAGGAAAAGGAGCTAATCTTGGAGAGATGGTTAACGCCAAGATTCCCGTACCCGATGGGTTTATTGTTACGGCCGGGGCATATTTTGATTTTATAAACGCTACTTCCCTAAAAGAAAAAATAATGCACGAGCTTTCCGGGCTTGATGTAGACAACTCCAAAAAACTTCAGGAAGCATCCAGAAAAATCAAAATCGCCATAATGGCGGCAGGTATGCCGGAAGATTTGGCGACTAAGATCAAGGATTATTATCACAAGCTCTGCGGTGAGAACGACAGGTATGTCGCCGTCAGAAGCTCTGCCACTGCAGAAGATCTGCCCGACGCTTCCTTTGCCGGACAACAGGAAACTTATCTTAACGTTAAGGGTTGGTCTGATGTTGTTAAAAAGGTACAGGAATGCTGGGCGTCCCTTTTTGAAGCAAGAGCCATTTTTTACAGAGAGACAAACAAATATTCACATATGAAAGTGGGCATCGCTGTGCCTATACAACTAATGGTCCAGTCAGATTATTCGGGAATTATGTTCACGGTGAATCCTCTGACGAACAGCAAAGAGGAAGTTTCTATAGAAGCAGCTTTCGGTCTTGGTCAGCCTGTTGTCTCAGGAGAAGTTACTCCCGACCAATACATTGTTAACAAGAAGTCAGGAAAAATTACTTCACGATATCTTGCCAAACAAACTTGGCAACTAACTTTAGCGGGTAACACACCTATTTCTAAAAAATATCAGCAGGTTCAGAAACTGACCAACAAACAAATTGTCGAACTCGCTCAAATAGGTATAAAGATAGAAGAACATTACAAAAGACCACAGGATATTGAGTATGGCATCGAGGACGGTAGGATATTTATTGTCCAGTCAAGACCGGTAACGACCTTGGTTCAAAAAGAAACCGAAATTGCTATCGAGACGGGTAATAAGGCCAAAGCTATTTTAGAAGGTTTAGCGGCTTCTCCGGGTGTTGGCGTAGGCAAGGTCAAGATTGTTAAGAAACCCAGCGAGATAAACATAGTAAAAGAGGGTGACATACTCGTTGCCGAAATGACCAACCCAGACTATGTTCCCGCGATGAAAAGGGCAAGTGCCATTGTTACCGATTTGGGGGGAAGAACAAGCCACGCAGCCATCGTAAGCCGTGAACTCGGTATTCCTGCTGTTGTCGGCACAAGTCATGCCACTAAAATGCTTAGGGTGGGTGAATTAATTACTGTGGACGGAGCCGAAGGAAAAGTCTACGAAGGAGATATTTCCGAAGTTAAGGATGTTAAAAAATCCAAACTTGATCTGGAACACATAAAGACAGCTACAAAAATTTACATGAATTTAGCGGAACCGGAACTTGCCGTGGAAATGTCCCAAAGGAATGTAGATGGTGTCGGATTGCTGAGGGCGGAGTTTATCATGGCGGAAATAGGCAAGCACCCGCTGAAATTTATTAAAGAGGGAAAGAAGAAGGAATTTATTAATCAGCTTGCTAATGGATTGGAAAAATTCGCCGAGGCTTTTTATCCGAGACCTGTCGTTTACAGATTCAACGATTTTAAATCAAACGAGTATGCAAATCTTATCGGCGGAAAGGAGTTTGAGACAGAAGAGCCCAACCCAATGATAGGTTATAGAGGGGTTTCAAGATACCTTGCCGAACCGGAAGTTTTTGAAATGGAAGTTGAGGCGATCAAAAAAGTGCGTAACAAAAAGAACCTGAAAAACCTTTGGGTCATGATGCCGTTTGTCCGTACCGTTGAACAGTTCCGGGAAGTCAAAAAATTGTTAAGCGCCGCCGGTCTAAGAAGAAGCGGACTTTTCAAGTTCTGGATGATGGTGGAAATACCCTCCAATGTTATATTGCTGGATGAATTTTTGGACGAAGGTATCGACGGGGTTTCTATCGGAACGAACGATCTGACAATGCTTACGCTGGGTGTTGACCGTGACAACGAAAAAGTAGCCGACGCTTACAGTGAGATGAATCCCGCGGTCCTTAGATCTCTTGAAAAGATTGTAACTACCTGCCGAAAAAGAAAAGTAACATGCTCCGTTTGCGGACAGGCTCCCTCGGTTTTCCCCGAGCTTGTGGAGATGCTCGTTGAGTGGGGTGTCACTTCGGTTTCGGTAAGCCCCGATGTAATAGAAAAAACAAGAGAAATAGTTTACAACTCCGAGAAAAAAGTATTGGGCGAGAAGAAAAAGAAATAACGCCGTCCGCCCCAAACTAAAATGTCAAAGATAAAAAGCATAACCTGCCAAAAGATACTGAACTCAAGGGGCGATTGGACCATCGAGACAAAGGTTACTCTGGACGACGGCTCCGAAGGTGTTCAGGCAATACCCGACGGTGCCTCAAAAGGCGAGAACGAAGCTGTTTACATCCCAGTTGAAAAGGCCGTTGATATTGTGAGTACTGCGATAAACGATGTTCTGGAAGGAGAGGATCCTGCGGAGCAGTTCGTACTCGACCAAATATTGCTGGACATGGACGGGACTACAAACAAAAAACACCTCGGCGGTAACAGCATACTTTCCGTGTCCTTGGCTGCGGCAAAAGCAGCCGCAAAATCTAAAGGCATGGAACTCTATGAGTATTTAGCCCGGCTGTATTCTCCAAAAAAGGATCCGCATGCCCCATTAAAATTTCCTGTTCCGGTTTTTAATATATTGAACGGGGGTCTGCATTCTCATAATAATCTTTCCTTTCAGGAATTTATGGCGATACCTTCTCCGACACTACCTTTTGATAAAGCTCTGGAAATGGGCGTCGTGGTCTACCACAACCTTAAGGAACTTCTTATCAAGGACGGATTTGATGTAGACGTGGGAGACGAAGGCGGGTTTGCTCCGAACAACTTTACGGTCTCAAAGGCACTTCAATATATTTCTAAGGCTGCTTCTCAAAGCTACAAGCTCGGAGAACAACTTTTTATGGGAATGGACGTGGCCGCGGGTTCTTTCTACATGCACAATTCCTATCTGATAAAGGAGGAAAAGAAAACACTCGACAGTGACAAAATGTCCAGACTGTACATTGATCTCCTCACGACTTATCCGTTGATCTACCTTGAGGATCCCTTTTATGAGTCCGACACCGAAGCTTGGGCAAAATTTACGAAGTCCGTCGGCAGTCGTCTGATGGTTGTGGCTGACGACCTTGTCGTTACGAACCCGAAATTCCTTAAAAGTGCTATAGACCAAAAATTAGCCAACGCGGTCATCGTTAAACCCAACCAGGTCGGAACTTTGACGGAAACATTTGAGTTTGTCCGCAATGCCCAGAAAGCCGGGATGAAAATAATAGTCTCTCATCGAAGCGGTGAAACGGGAGAGGATACTTTTATTGCGGATCTATCACTTGCGGTCGGTGCCGATTTCATTAAATCCGGCGCACCGGTTCGCGGGGAAAGAGTGGTTAAATATAACAGGTTACTGCAGATTTTTAATGGTCAGAATAAGTGATTACTCAATGGTGTAAGCTGCGTAGTCTTTGGCTAACGGGGTTTCGACAATCGCCGTTTCCTCATCCGACAGATTTTCAAAATATTTTCTAAAACCTCTGATAGAATTTCCGTGACACGAAACGGCTATATTTATATTGTGCTGTTTCATGAGGGGAATCATCTCGTCACAAAAAGCTCGCACCCTTTCACATACCATCTTTATGCTTTCTCCGTCCTCGGGTCGGTAGTCGAACGAGCGTCTTATTTTTAAAAGTAACTCCGGGTTTTCCAGTTGAATTTCCAGTTTACTTTTACCTTGTAACACACCGTAAGAACGTTCTTTGATCCTTTCGTCGGTGTTTATTTCCAAGTTTGCGGCGTCCTTATTTAAAGAACATGCTATTTTCATTGTATCTACAGCTCTGGTTTGGGGGGATGACACTAACATTTGGATTTTTTTAACCTTTATTTTTTCTGCAAGTTCTAATGCCTGTTCTTTGCCTTTTTCGGTTAACACGGAGTCTCTCCAGCCACTGAATATGAAATTGGCGTTGTCTTCTGTCTGTCCGTGTCTGAAAATAAACATAACAGGCTTGTCAGTGGATTCTGTCTTGGGAAGTGTCCCGGCGTTTTTATAGCTTAAATATAGGAGTGCCTCGTCGACCTTTTGTTTGCCGTATTTCTTATAGTAATCATCCAGAAGGGCAGTATCTACCATTTTTAAATCCTAACACAAAATGTTATCATCTTGAAATGGACATAATTTCGGGCATGATCTCGTTCGTTCTGAATATCGATACTCATCTTGGTGAAATAATTATTCGGTATGGGACACTGTCTTATCTAATTTTATTTTTAATTGTATTTGCGGAGACGGGTTTTGTTTTTACCCCCTTCCTTCCGGGGGACTCGCTTCTTTTCGCAGCGGGAGCTTTTGCTGCACTTGGTTCATTCAACGTAGTCCTGCTTTTTTTCATATTATGGCTGGCCGCTTTTCTTGGTGACACTGCAAATTACTGGATAGGATATTTTTTTGGTCAAAAATTGATAAGCAACCCCAAAATTCCTATCAAAAAGGAACACATTGACAAGACGCAGGCTTTTTATGATAAACACGGAGGTAAGACCATATTTCTTGCGCGTTTTATTCCTATTGTCAGGACGTTTGCACCGTTTGTTGCCGGTATAGGAAAGATGAGATATGGCCACTTTATAATCTATAACATTCTGGGCGGATTAGTGTGGGTCTCTGCTTTTATTTTTGCGGGATACTTTTTCGGGAATATACCTCAGGTAAAAGATAACTTTTCATTGGTCGTTTTCGCGATAATTTTTTTATCGCTGGTACCTATAATACTTGAATTTCTGAAAAGTAGACTTCGTTCCGGTAATAAAAAGTCCGGAATTTCGTCTTCTAATTTTTGAACCTTCTGATAACTCCCGTAACAACACCTTGTATGCTTAGGCTTCCGGGTTCTACAAAAATAGGGTTCATTCTTTTGTTGGCCGGCTGTAACCTAATTTTTCCGTCCTTTTCGTGATAGAGGGTTTTTAGTGTCGCAAATTCGTTATCTATCAGCGCTACAATTATCTGTCCGTCCGTGGCGGTGTTTTGCTGCTGTATTACTACATGGTCTCCGTCGAAAATACCCATGTCTATCATGGAATCTCCCTTAACCTGAAGGACGAAGCACCTTTTTGTTTTAGAAACGATGTCGGAGCTTACCGTTACGGTGGCCAGAGGGTTTTCCAGAGCTTCAATAGGCTCTCCCGCGGCAATGTAACCCACCAAGGGCAGTTCAACCGCCGAAAGCGAGGAGTTAAAAGTCTTATCCAGTATTTCTATGCCCCTGACGGAGCCCTCGTATTTTTTGATAACCCCTTTCTTTTCCAGTGCCTGAATGTGTTCATGTACCGTAGCTAAAGACGAAAGGTCCATAGAATCGGCGATCTCCTGTAAAGTAGGGGAATGGCCGTTAATCTGAATATACTGGGAAATATAGTCTAAAATTTGTTTCTGTCTTTTATAAAGAGTTACGGGACTCATTAAGGATCCTCCTGCCAAAATATTTACGGTTTATCTTTGGTATTTTTATACTACCGAATATTATGCGAAGATGTCAAGAAGAAAAATGCCGTGAAGCTTTTTAGGGTTTCACGGCATGTGTTTCACCGGGCGTTGTTGCTTATAGGTGGGGATCCCTCAAAAAGCGCCCGGTTGATGTGGTTTTGCTAAAAAACGGCGATCAATATCCATATTGTCAGAGCTATAACGTAAGTCTGCCAGGAACTTAG